>NZ_JBSRLA010000088.1:0-11016 GCF_055149105.1 Desulfosalsimonas sp.
AAACCCATATCAATCAAGGATGTAGCTTTCCGGACGAGCTTCGGACTTGGTCCGGAGAAAACAGAGAATCAGGGGCCAAACAGAGAAAGAAAGGCGGGAAGATGGGGAGAATCGATGGTGCGGAGAGGTGCTTTGGAAAGATGTGAAACGGGCGCAAACCCTTTAGAAACAAGGGGAAAAAGAAAACCCGTCATCCCGGAGAATGACCCCAGAGAGACGGGTTTGTCTTTTCTAAATGGTGGAGGCGGCGGGAGTCGAACCCGCGTCCGGAAACATTCCACAACGGCATCTACATGCTTAGTCTGAATTTTGAATTTCGCTATTTGCGGCTCCTTCAGACAGGATACGCAAACCGCAAGCCTGTTTGGTGTTTCGCCTGAACAGGAACAAGCAACCCGTATCGGCTATCCTGCTAGTCGACGCCCTTTCCGGGCCCGCAGGAAAAAACCCGGAAGGACGGTAGCCGTCTTAAGCGGCTACAGCGTAGTTATAATCGTCTGCTTTTGTATTTAAGCACCGCCTGTTTTACGAGTCAGCGGAACTCGGCATGCAACCATTGCTTCCATGCCCCCGTCGAAGCCGTTTCGCCCCCATAGTTACAAGGCGTGTTTTTCGGCAGGGTGGTACTGGTTATCTGTAAAATAAGCGGTCCTGCCTGTATTGTCAACCATTGGTTTCTGCATTTTCATTCCCTGGCGCGTATCTCTGTTCGAATAAAGGCAAAACAGCGCTGGCTTGAAAAAACAGCGCTGTTTTTGCGGTGTTACCTTGCGTGTTTTTTGGCCCGGTCCATTTCGCGCTTGACCTCGCGTTCCTTGATGGAGTCGCGCTTGTCGTACTGGCGTTTTCCCTTGGCCAGGGCCATGACGACCTTGGCTTTGCCATCTCTGAAATACACCCGCAGGGGAACCAGGGTATGGCCCTTTTCCTTGATTTTTCCGTAAAGCCGCTTTAATTCGGATTTGTGCATGAGCAGTTTTCTGGGCCGCTCGGGCTCGTGGTTGTCATAATAGGCAAACGGGTAGGGCCCGATATGCATCTGATGGAGCCAGAGCTCGCCGTTTTTGAATCTTCCGTAGGAATCCTTCAGGTTGGCCCGGCCCTGGCGCAGGGATTTGACCTCCGTGCCCTGAAGGACCATCCCGGCCTCGAATTCATCCAGGATGAAAAATTCGTGCCTGGCTTTTCGGTTCTCTGTAACGATTTTGACATGGTCTTGATTCATGAATGACCTTCTCTTTAAACTGAAAAATGGCTCACCGGACAGGATTTGGCTATTTGCCGTAAATGTCTTCGTTTAGCAGTTCGCCGTATGCGTCCATGATGATCCGCTCCATATCTTGCACCGAGGATTGCTGCAAAAGGGTCTCCATCAGTTTTTGCACCTCAGAGACATTGATTTTGCGGATGATGTTTTTGATCTTGGGTATGGACTGAGGGGCCATGCTCAGCTCTTCAATCCCCATGCCCATGAGAATGGGAAGATGCATGGGTTCTGCGGCCATTTCCCCGCACATGTAGGTTTTTTTGCCCCTGTGGCGGCCGGCATCCACAACGTGGCGGATCAGCCGGATCACGGCCGGGTGCATGGGGCTGTAGAGGTGGGCCACATGGCGGTTGCCCCGGTCAATGGCCAGGGTGTACTGGACAAGATCGTTGGTGCCGATGCTGAAAAAATCCACCATGTCGGCCAGCAGGTCGGCCATGACAGCAGCAGAGGGAATTTCGATCATAATGCCCACTTCAATGTCCCGGTTGTATTCAAGGCCTTCCTGCTCCAGCTCTGCTGCGGCCTGGTCCAGGATCCGGAGGCATTCGGTGATTTCCTCTGCCCCGGAAATCATGGGCAGAAGCAGGCGGACATAACCGTGGGCCGCGGCCCTCAGGATTGCGCGGAGCTGGGTTTTAAAAATTTCCGGGTTTTTGAGGCAGAACCGGATGGCCCGCAGGCCCAGGGCCGGATTGGCTTCTTCCGGGGAGGGCATGCTCTCTATTTCCTTGTCCCCGTTGATATCCAGGGTGCGGATGGTCACCGGCAAGGGCGACATGAGCTCCACGACTTCCTTGTACTGATCGAAGAGTTCCTGCTCTCCGGGGAAATCGATTCTCGACAAATACAGAAATTCGGTTCTGAAAAGTCCAATGCCGTCTCCGCCATGGTCCTTGACCGCCACGACCTCCTCGGGCAGCTCAATGTTGCCCATGATCCTGAAATGCTGGCCGTCTGCCGAGGTGGCCGGCAGCTCGCCCCGGCGGACTTCTTCCTTTTTATATGCCTCGTATCTGCGGGAAAGCTCTTCGTAGCGGACCAGAGTCTCTTCTTCAGGGTTGATGATCACAAGGCCTTCATTGCCGTCAACAATGATCAAATCCTCGTTTTTGATCAGGGCCGTGGCCCGTTCCAGGCCCAGAACGGCAGGAATTTCCAGGGTGCGGGCGATGATGCTGGTATGCGAGGTCTTCCCGCCCCGGTCCGTGATAAAGCCCATGACCCGGTCGAGCTGGATCTGGCTGGTTTCAGCCGGGGACAGATTGTTGGCCACAAGGATCACGCGCTTGTTGATCCCGGAGATATCCACGTCCACCGCCCCCATCAAATGCCGCAGGATTCGGTCGCATACATGTTCAATGTCTGCGCCCCGGGCCTGCAGATAGGGATCGGATATGTTTTTAAAAACGCTTTTGGCTGTGGCCGAGGCCTTTTTCAGGGCCCATTCCGCATTGATCTGCTCGTTTTTGATCAGCTCAATGGTTTTGCCGTACAGCATTTTGTCCTTATGGAGCAGCAGGTGGGTCTCCAGGATATAGGCATGCTGGCGCAGGTCTTCCGGAATGTCTTCAATAATGCCGGAAAGTTCGTTTTTGGCCTTGTTGACGGCGCCCTTGAAGCGCTTGAGTTCCTTGTCGACGTCCTTGGTGTCGATATTATAGCGTTCAATAACATCAACGCCCTCCCGGTCCACCAGGTATGCCTTGCCAATGCAGATGCCCTGGGAGCCGCTGATGCCGTGGAGAACGATTTCTTCTGTGGGTTCTGTTGTCATAATAAGAGTGATTACTCCTCAAAGCCGGCTTCAAATAACTTGCTGATTTCTTGTAGAATTTCATTGTCTGAGGAATTTTCTATTCTCAGGGTGATCCGGGAGTCCTTGGTGCCGGAAATTGAGAGAATATCAATGATGCTTGTGGCATCGACTTCTTCGTCGTCCTTGATCAGCCAGACGCCGGATTCGGCTTTCATGGCAAGCCTTGCAATCATGGCCGCAGGCCTGGCGTGCAGACCGAGTTCATTGACAACGGTGACGGTTTTTGTCAAGTGATTGTCCAAATGATTCATTTCGTTGATAATTTGTTAATATAATTTTATAATTTTAACACGTTGCCCTTTATTCTGTCAACCAAATCATTGCCGGATATCGCTTGAGCCGGGTGTTTAAACAATTGACAACCCATAGCCGGATTGCTACTAAAGCCGAATGCTTATCATTTAGAAGAAAGGTTGGGACATGGAAAAGCAGCACATCGTCGAAGACATCAAGCTCACCGAAGCCTGGCGGCTGTTTAAGATCATGGGGGAATTTGTCGACGGAGTCGAGGCATTATATGATCTGGGCCCGGCAGTGAGCATATTCGGCTCCGCACGAATGACCGAGGACAATCCCTATTATCAGAAGGCAATGGACCTGGCCGGGATGCTTGCGCAAAACGGTTTTGCCGTGATCACCGGCGGCGGCGGCGGGATCATGGAAGCCGCCAACAAGGGCGCGGCAGACAAGGGCGGCGAGTCCGTGGGATTAAACATCAAGCTGCCCAGGGAGCAGGTCCCCAATGAATTTGCCAATGTTCAGGTGGAGTTCAAGTATTTTTTCGTCCGCAAGGTCATGTTTGTCAAGTACGCGTCCGCCTATGTGATCATGCCGGGTGGTTTTGGCACGCTCGATGAGTTGTTTGAGGCCGTCACCCTGATCCAGACCGACCGGATTATGCCCCTGCCGGTGATTTTGTTCGGCCGGGAATACTGGGGCGGCCTGGTGGAATGGATCAAACAGCAGTTTTTGTCCCATCAGACAATCTCGCCCGGAGACCTTGATATTATTCATTTGACAGATGACCCTGCCGAGGTCCTGGAGATTGTCAGGCAGGGCGCCCAGGTTCAGCGTCCGTGATGGAAACCGGCCACCATATTTGGTTTGGCGACAGCCGGAAAATGGATTTTCTGGCCGATCAGAGTGTGGAACTGGTGGTGACCTCCCCGCCTTATCCCATGATCGGAATGTGGGATGAAACCTTTTCGCACCTGGAGCCGGCCGTTGCCGAAAGTCTGGAGGCGGCAAACGGGTGGGACGCTTTTGAGCGGATGCACCAGGTCCTGGATCCTGTCTGGCAGGAGGTCTGCCGGGTGCTTGCCCCCGGCGGGTTTGCCTGTATCAATATCGGCGATGCCGTGCGCAAGACAGGTGAAAATTTTTCTTTGTATCCCAATCACTCCCGGATCATGCAGGCCTTTATAACATTGGGCATGTATCCGCTGCCCGCGGTGCTGTGGCGCAAGCAGACAAACGCGCCCAACAAGTTCATGGGCTCGGGCATGCTGCCGGCCGGGGCTTATGTCACGTTGGAGCATGAATACGTGCTGATTTTCAGAAAAGGGGCCAAGCGGGAGTTTAAAGGCGCGGACCAGCGCCTGTACCGCCATCAGAGCGCCTATTTTTGGGAGGAGCGCAACCAGTGGTTCTCGGATATCTGGTTTGATCTCAAGGGCGCCCGTCAGGACCTGTTGGAAAAAAATTTGCGCAAGCGAAGCGGGGCGTTTCCGTTTGCGCTGCCCTACCGGCTGATCAACATGTATTCCATGGCCGGAGACACTGTGCTCGACCCCTTTGCCGGCACCGGCACCACCATGTTTGCGGCCATGGCCGCAGCCAGAAACAGCGCGGGCGTGGAAATGGAAAAGGATTTTTATCCGGTCATGGAAAAAAAGAGCCGGGAGATCCCGGATTTTGCAAGACAGGTGCTTGACGACCGGCTCCGTGCGCACATGAATTTTGCAGCCGCGAAAAAGGCCGATGGCAAGCCCTTGAAATACACCAATACGCACTACGGTTTTCCCGTGATGACCCGGCAGGAAACCGCTCTGCGCTTTTTTTACCCGCGTACAGTGCAGGTTTCCGGGCCGGGGCGTTTTGTTGTCCACTATGACGATTCTCCACCCGCGGACATCTTAAATGGCGGATATGTCCAATCCGCTCAAACCCCGGAAAAACCTGAACCGTCGGCTCCGGTTCAGAAAAGCCTGTTTTAAGGCCTGCTGCAATGAATGTGATATTTTTTGCCATTGTGATGATCGCGTTTTTGTTTGCTGCTGTCCGCCAGCTGTTGGGCGGCCCGCAAACCGGCGACACCATGCCCATCGAGGCCTTGTCCCGGTCCGTGGTGGATTCGGCGGCCGGTGCGGTGGAACTGGCCATCGGCCTGATCGGGGTGATGACCCTGTTTCTGGGCCTGATGAAAGTGGCGGAAAAGGGCGGTCTTTTAAATGTCATGTCCCGGCTGCTGCGGCCTGTGATGGTGCGGCTGTTTCCGGATGTGCCCGCGGATCACCCGGCCATGGGCGCCATGATTTTAAACATGTCCGCAAACGCCCTGGGCCTGGGAAACGCGGCCACCCCCTTTGGCATCCGGGCCATGCAGGAGCTTGACAAGCTCAACTCTGAAAAGGGCACGGCCACCAATGCCATGGCCCTGTTTCTGGCCATCAACACCTCAAGCATAACCCTGCTGCCCACCGGCGTGATCGCCCTGCGGGCGTCTGCGGGCTCCGGGGACCCGGCCGGAATTCTGCCCACCACCCTGTTTGCCACCCTGGGCTCCACGCTGGTGGCCATCGCTGCAACCAAGCTCTACCAGCGGTTTTCATCCCCGGCCCCGGCTGTTTTGACAGGCACGCCAGCAGCAGATCCCACAACGGAGACTGCCGAACGCACCGGAGCCGGAGGAGAACACGACCTGAATCAGAATTCTGATCCGGATTCGGACCAAAATCCGGACCATGAATATGCCCACATGCTGGCATCGGCTTCAGCGGGCTATCCCGGATGGGTGAGCCTTTTGGTGCTTTGCTGCGTGATCACAATCATCCCCTGGCCATCATCTACGGCACCGTGATTTCTCCCTGGATTATCCCCGGGTTGGTGGCGGGTTTTCTTGCCTACGGCATGATCCGGGGCGTCCGGGTCTACGAGGTGTTTGTGGAAGGGGCAAAAGAGGGTTTTTATGTGGCGGTCAAAATCATTCCCTACCTGGTGGCCATCCTGGTGGCAGTGGGAATGTTTCGGGCGTCCGGTGCTTTGGAGGCCATGGTGGGTATGCTGGGACCGGTGACGGGAAAAATCGGGTTGCCCGCAGAAGCCCTGCCCATGGCCCTGCTGCGGCCCCTTTCAGGCTCCGGGGCCTACGGGGTGCTGGCATCGATTATCAATGACCCCGCAGTGGGGCCGGATTCTTATATCGGCTACCTGGTCTCCACTTTTCAGGGTTCCACAGAGACCACGTTTTACGTGCTGGCGGTTTATTTCGGGGCCGTGCAGGTGCGGAGGGTGCGCCACACCATGGCCGCGGCCCTGACCGCAGATTTGGCTGGCATCATGTTTGCCGTTCTCGCCTGCACCCTGCTTCTGGCGTAAAAAGCTTTGGTTTTATTTTTTTGAACCTTGAACCTTGAACCTTGAACCTTGAACCTTGAACGAGGTTATCTCTGGCTCACCTGCAGGGTGCGGATCCGGTTGATGGCACCGGCGATGTCAATGGCGCGGATTGCCGCAAGATCGCCGGTGACAAAGGGGGTGAGCACATCCAGCCCGTTTTTTTCAATATCGGCAATCACCTTTTCAGCCACTTCCCGCAGGGATCTGCGGCCGTCCATAAAGCCCGTGGCATGATAGACGGCATGGGCCAGGGCCCGGGTCTGGGAAGGATCCACGATTTGTTCCAGATCGCTTAAATCCACGTCTGTCTCGCCCAGCAGGATTTCCCGTACCCCTCTGCCGGCGATTTTCATCTTTTTGTTGCGGCGGTACACGGATATGCTTTGTGCCTGGGGAATGCGGGCGGCAATCCGGCCGAATTGCGTTCCGCCCTCGGCCTGCCGCCCGGCGGAGTCGTTTTGGGCGATTTGTCTGGCCGCATCTGTTGCGTCCCACGGCAGGTATTCGGTCATTCGGATCACATGATCGGCCACGCTGAAGTAATCGCCTGAGCCGCCCATGACCAGCACCGTGGAAACCCCTTTTTCGGTGTAGAGCTGGCGCACCTTGTCGATAAACGGGGTGATGGGCTCGCCTTGTTTGGCCACCAGCTGCTGCATCCGGCGGTCCCGGATCATGAAGTTGGTGGCGGATGTGTCCTCGTCCAGCAGTATGGCTTCGGCCCCGGCTTCCACGGCCTCGATGATGTTGGCCGCCTGGGAGGTGCTGCCGCTGGCGTTTTGGGTGGAAAACCGGGCCGTGTCCTTTTGCAGGGGCAGGTTGCTGATAAATGAAGAGATATCGGTTTGTGCAATGCTTCGGCCGTCGCAGGCCCGGATTTTGACCGCGTTTTTTATCGTGACGGCAAATTGTCTGCCGTCATCCGGTACATGGTTGTAAATCCCGCGTTCAAGGGCATGGAGCAGGGTGGATTTTCCGTGATATCCCCCGCCCACAATCAGGCTGATGCCGTGAAAAATGCCCATGCCGGTGATTTTTCCGGAATTGGGCAGATCCAGGGTGACCCGGTAGGTGTCATCAGAGGCAAATTGCACAGCAGCGGGATCATCCAGGGGACGGTCGTCGATTCCGCTTCTGCGGGGCAGCAGGCTGTTGTCTGCAATAAATGCGATCAGGCCTTTTTCCAAAAGCATGGCCCGGGCCGCGTCCGCGTCTTCCGCGGTTTCGATGTGCCGGTAGACGGCTTTTGGGTCCAGGGCGGAGAAAAACAGGGACGTGCTGACAATCTCCGGCAGCTCGGAGAAAAACATGGCCTCCGCGTCCCGGCCGGCGATTTTTCTGCCCAATGCCGGCAGCCCCATGAAAAACCGGGCTTCAACGAAATCGTCATTGATCAGAAAAGCGCTTCGCTCAAGGATCTGCTGGCCGGGCCGGTCAATGGTGATGGCCCCGCCTTTGCCGCTGCCCCGGCTTCCCTTTGACAGCCGCCGGCTTTGCTGGGAAAATCTCCGGGTTAAAAAATCGCCCAGGGCGATGGTGCGGCTTTTGTTTTTGGTGGTGTCTTTGGTAAATCCCGAATCGCCGCGTCTGACACGCACCCGCAGACGCGACGGGGCGGCATACGGATCTCCCTGAACATGATCAATGTATAGGGCAAACTCTTTGAAATCATAGCCGCCCGCAATGTCCTTGTAGGCCTTATATCCCTTGCCGTCGATGCGCCTGAGCTGGTCGCGCAGGGCATCAGCCGGTTTTACTCCCATCTGTCTCCTCTTTTTTCCAGGTCAATATGATCGTCTGATCCGGGCCCGGGGCGCGACCCCGGCCCCGGCCCGGATCCCGGCCGTCGTCCCGGACCGGATCCCGGCCCCGGGCGCTGGATATCCGCCAGAAGGGAATTCAGGATCCAGCTCACAAGGCTGATGATAATGGAGCCGAAAACCGTGCTCCAGAATCCAACCACCAAAAAGCCCGGGGTGAGAACCGATGCGATCTTTAACATCAGCGCGTTGATGATAAAGGTAAACAGGCCCAGGCTCATGACATTGATGGGCAGGGTCAGCACCAGCAGCACCGGGCGGAAAAACAGGTTGAGCAGGCCGATGGCCGCGGCTGCAACAAGTGCGGACAAAAATCCGCTCACTTCGATATCTTCAATTATGTAGGCGGCCGCAAACACGGCCGCCGTTGTGATCAGCCACTTGGCCAGCACCACGGGGACAAGGGTGCTGTCATAAGGGCCCCGGCCCGGTCCCTGGCCTGCGGAAAACCGGTGTATGTTAATTCGGGTTTGTCGTCTCAATTTCCTCTCCATTGATGGTTATGCCGATGGTGCCCGCATTATCGCGGAACAGGCAAATTTTTGCCGAAGAATCCCCGCGCAGTTCCGGATAACGACTGCGCAGAAAACTGAAATTAAGTGTTTCTATGGCATGATGCAAGAGGTCTATGCGGTTTTCAAGGTCTTTTTTCTCGTTTTCACCCGATGCCTTGAAATATTTGGAAACCGCCCTGTTGTATTGCCCTTTGACCTCGGTTTCAATGCAGTGGCGTTTGGTTGAAATTTTAAGGTTCATTTTTGCAGGTGTCTTTGATATAGTTACTTATTTTTGATGAACTTTTTACGGGACCACATAGGAAAAAGTACTGTTGTCAAAAGTCCTGAAATTAATATAAGCGCCAACCAATAAAGAAATAACTTTTTGATTTTACTTAAGACTTAAAACTTAACACTTAATCACTTAAAACTTAACACTGCGATTGCAAGCAGGAGAATCTGATCATGTATGTACCACGATATGTGTTTTTTACCAAGGGGGTCGGCATTGACAAGGCGCACCTGGCCTCTTTTGAAAATGCCTTAAGGGAGGCCGGAATCGCCCATTTGAACCTGGTCCAGGTCTCTTCCATCTTCCCGCCCGGGTGCAAGATCCTGGAAAAGGAAAAAGGCCTGGCCAAGCTTGAGCCCGGCGAGATCACCCACTGTGTTATGGCCAGGGAGCAGAGCCGGGAGCCCGGCCGCCGTCTGGTGTCAAGCGTCGGCCTTGCACTTCCCGAGGGAAACGAGCGCTACGGCTATCTTTCCGAGCATCACGGTTTCGGCCAGACCGAGGTGGAAGCCGGCGAATTTGCAGAAGATATGGCCGCCTCCATGCTGGCCACCACGCTGGGCATCGAGTTTGACCCGGAAAAGGACTATGATGAACGCAGAGACATCTATAAGATGTCGGGCAAAATCATTCATTCCAGGCATGTCAGCCAGGCCGCCCTGGGCGCCGAGGGAAGTCTCTGGACCACGGTGCTGGCAGCCGCCATATTTGTGAAATAATCATGGTTCACAGCTTGTTTGTCCCCTTCGGGGGTCCGGAAATGCAGGTACGGGATATGGATGCGGCCTCGGTGCTGGTTTTGCCGGTCTGCTACGAAGTGGCACCGTCCTACGGCATCGGCAGCCGGGAAGGGCCGATTCACCTGCTCACCGCTTCGGCCGAGCTTGAAGATGTGGACGAGCAAACCCTTGTGCACTGGGGCCGGGTGGGCATTCACACTTTGCCGGCGATTACGCCTATACCCCGGCCCGAGCCTGCCATGGAGGAAATCCGCGCGGCGGCCGCCCGGTGCCTGGAGACCGGAAGGTTTACCCTGTTTTTGGGCGGCGATCATGCCATTACCATTGCCACTGCAAAAGCCGCGGTTGAAAAATACCCGGATGTGGGTGTTTTGCAGATTGACGCCCACCTGGATCTGCGCGATTCCTACAACGGCAGCCGGTTAAATCATGCCTGCGTCATGCGCCGGGTGGCAGATGATCTGCACCTGCCCTTTGTCCAGGCCGGCATTCGGTCTTTTTCCGCAGAAGAGGCCGCATATGTCAAAAATCAAGGTTTGACCCCGTTTTTTGCCCACGGCATTGATCCGCTGGATCATTCCTGGATGGACCAGGCCATTGCCGCCCTGCCGGATACCGTGTACCTGACCCTGGATCTCGACGGTCTGGATCCGTCCGTGATCCCCGGCACGGGAACCCCGGAACCCGGCGGGCTGAGCTACCGCCAGATGGTGGAGCTTCTTCGCCGCCTGGGGGCTTCGGGCAAAAAAGTGGTTGCCGCAGACATCACCGAACTGGCCAAAATCCCCAATACCCAGGTATCGGAGTTCACCGCCGCCCGCATCGCCGCCAAAATGTTTGTTTACCTTACAAAACCATAAACCATGATGGCACCGTAAAAAGTCTGATTTCAGATGGTGCCGTAAAAAGTTCAAGATCAAGGCTTGCGCAATTTCGAAGAATGCAGCGTACTTATCCGTACGT
>NZ_JBSRLA010000089.1:0-10612 GCF_055149105.1 Desulfosalsimonas sp.
GGGGTCGGTTTGTGAAGCGACATTGAGCGTTTCCGGGATAAATTCAGCCAATGCCGGAGCGAGTAAAGTTTCAAATTGCCCGGGGCTGGATGGAAGAAACCCGGAAACGGTCAGGAGCGAAAAAACCGGCGCCGGCCCCAGGGCTTCCTTCCTGCAACAACAGCGGACGCGGTAAAAAGCTTTTTACGATTCCATCACTGTTTGCCCCTTATGGCAGATACAGGAAAAAATCCACGCGCAGTTTGGCCTGGGCCACGCGGATCTGCTTAAAGGCCTCTTTTAATGCCTGCTGGTCAATGGTGGTCAAATCACCCGGCCTCAGATAATTGTTGACCTCGCCCTGCCCGCTTTCCAGGATCCGGCTCTGGTGCCTGAGACGCTGGTGCATGAGAAATTCATAGGCATGGACCAGATCGTCAAAGGCTTCCTTGTCAAGGCGCTGCTGATCATACAGGGCCCGGAGGCGCTTGACCGTATTGGTTTCGGTGATTTGGGCCTGCATGGCATAAATCCGGCCGAAATCCACTACCAGGCGCATGGCGCTTTTGATATCCAGGGCGCCTTTTCCCCGGCCCTTTTCCTGGAGCACAAAATTGCCGAAAAACCCAAGGGGCGGCCGGTAATGAAGGGTGTTTCTGGCCATGTGCCGCAGCAGACCGGGCCATTCAGCCAGCTCGGCAAACAGGGCTGAATGCAGGGCATCCACAAGCTCCCGGCTGCCGTTTCCAAGACGGAAATCAAAAAAAATCCCGGCATTTAAAATCCGGTCCGGATCATCGCTGATCACCCATTTCCGGTAATATTTTTTCCACACGGACAAGGGCTGGCACCAGTCGGGATTTTTGGCCATGATATTGAATTCACAGTGCTGTTGGCCGATTTCATGGAGCTGATCACAGATACGGGTGCCAAGCTCCAAAAAATAGCGGTTTACCGCTTCCTTGTCTTTTTCGGCCACGTCTGCATAAACTATGGCATTGTCCTGATCGGTCTTAAGCGTCTGTTCCTTTCTGCCCTCGCTGCCAAAAAGCAGAAACGCGAACTCTGCCGGCGGGGTTCCCATGTCAGCCAGGGTCATCTCCATGACACGGGACAGCACCGCATCGGTGATGGCGGTGATAATACCGTTGACATGGCCGGCTCTCAGGCCGCTTGACAGCAGGCGGGTGACCACTTCCGGAAGCTTGGCGTAGGCCTGCTTCAGCTGCTCGGTTTTTCTGGCATTTTGAATCTCATGGACAAGAAACACCGGGGACTGGGTGCCTTCCAGCAGCAGGTCCCGCTCGGTGATCACCCCCTGGATGCGCTCGCCGGCAAAAACCGGTAGATGCTTGATCCGGCGGCGCATCATGGTCAGCACGGCTTCAAACACCGGCACCTGGCTGCTGATCTGTATCAGAGGCCCGGACATAATGGTCTCCACCGGATCCTGCGCAGACCGGCCGGCCACGATGACTTTTTTGCGCAGGTCATCGTCTGTGATCAGGCCGGCAGGCCGGCTTTGATGGTCAAGGACAACAATGGCACTTCTTCCGCTGGCACTGATCAGCTCGGCCGCCTCGCGAATGGAGGTGCCCGCAGGACAGGAGGGAAAACCCCGGGCAATATCGCCCACCGGCTTCCACATAAACGCATCAGCAACAGGCTCCGGGACCAGTGCGGCTTCGGCGGCGCCGACCGGAGGCGGCCGTTTTCTCCCTTCATCCATGGAACGGGAAAAATAGCGGGCAAAATCCGGGTGCTTGACACACAGGCGCAGGAAATTTTCCCTGTCCAGTGCATAAACAGTGACGTCTTCTGCACAGCGCACCGTGGAAGTGGAAATCCCGTTGTTAAACAACAGGGAAATGCCGCCGTAAATGCGCCGGGGCCCCAGAATCTCCTTGACTGACGGCTTGCCGTTTTCCTCGATCACGCGCTCGAGCCGGCCGGATTGCACAATAATCACATGGGGAAGGATGGTTTCTTCCTGAACAAACAGGGTGTGATTTTTTGGATGGCTCAGCTCGGTTAAATTGGCGGAAACGGTTTCGATCTCGGCTGCGGGCAGAAGGTCAAAGGGCGTTGCGGCACGCAGAAACGCCTGCCGGCCCCCAAGCTGCGCAAAACCAACCGGCTGAACCTGGCGTGGAAAATTTTCCATGGCATCCTACCTGTTTTTTTACCTGTGAAAAACCGGCCGGCGACCGGCCCCTGAATGGCAAAAACCGCGCAAAAAAATCGTATCTATTATTATAACATAAATTTTGTGATTTTGGACATGAAGCTTGATAAGCCTGTAAAAAGTCTTTTTTACAGGAAGTGTTAAGTTTTAAGTGATTAAGTGTTAAGTAAAATCAAAAAGTTATTTTTTTATTGGTTGGCGGTTATACCAGTTTTAGGACTTTTTACGACTGCATCAAGCTTTTTTGGGCACAAACTTTTTTCAGGCAATTTGAAACCCACTGCAGTGCCGGGCAATACCGTGCATATGCTTGACAAAAACCGGTTTTCTCCGTATGATAGCAGCCTTGTATAATTCATATCCGAATACTTAAGAGGTACAGATGCTAAGTTCAATGCGCAAAAGCGCTGGTTCGTGGATGATCAAGATCCTGCTGGGGCTCATCGTGCTGGCTTTCGTTTTCACGGGAGCCGGCTCCTTTTACTCCCAGCGGGAAACCTCAGTTGCGGAAGTCAACGGCGAGCCCATCACCATTGATGAATACCAGCGCACCTATAACAACATCATGCAAAACCTGGAACAGCGCTTCGGCGATCAGCTCAATCAGGACCTGCTGGATATGCTCGACATCCAGGGCCAGGCCTTAAACCAGCTGATCGAAAAACATCTGCTGCTGCAGGTTGCCGAAAAAAACAATCTCCGGATCCCGGATAAGGCCCTTGCCAGCGCCATTGCAGATATTTCCGCCTTCCAGAATAACGGCCGGTTCGATGCCCGGCGCTATCGGCAGCTGCTGGAACAAAACCGCCTGTCGCCGGAAGACTTTGAGAACCTGCACAAGCAAACCCTCCAGACCGGCATGATCCGGAACCTGGTGTCCGGCGCCGTCCCGGTTTCCGAAATCGAAACCCGCGCATGGCACAACTGGCAGAACATGGAAATCAAAATTGACTATGCGGAGTTCTTCGGCAGCAACTTTTCAGATATTGAAGTCTCTGAAGAAGAAATTCGGGAATACTTTGAGGCCAACAATGAAAAATACAAAACTCAGCCCTCGGTCCAGGCGCGCTTTCTGCGCTTTGACCCGGCTGACTTCATTGATGAAATAGAAATCCCGGAATCGGAAATCAAAGATTACTACCAGGCCCATCAGGACGAATTCGGCACCCCTGAAACGGTTACAGCCCGCCACATCCTGCTGCAGGTCCCGGAGGACGCAGAGAAAGGCCAGGATACCGAAATCCGGAACCGGGCCGCTGAAATCATGGAAAAAGCCCGCAGCGGGGAAGATTTTGCCACACTGGCGCAAAAACATTCCGACGGCCCCACGGCAAAAGACGGCGGATATTTGGGATCATTTAAACGCGAAGACATGGTCGACGCCTTTGCCGAAGCCGCCTTTTCCCTTGATCCGGGAGATATCAGCGAACCGGTGCGCACCCGGTTCGGCTGGCACGTGATCAAGGTGGAAAAGCGACAGGAGGCCGAAGTCGATTCCCTGGAAAAAGTCCGTGATAAAATCAGCGACAAGCTCGCCGAGCAGCAGGCAAGAACCATTGCTTACGACAAGGCATGGTCGCTTTATGAAATATCATTTGAAGGCGATGACCTGATTGACAATGCCCGGGACCTGAATCTCGCTATTGAGACCACGGATTTTTTCACCCGGGAAAAAGGGCCGGCAGACATTGACGCCCCGGGAAAATTTGCTGAAACCGCCTTTGACATTCCGCTGATGGAAATCAGCGAGGTCAAGGATATCGGTGATGCCTATTTTTTGATCCAGCCCATTGAACGAAAAGAAGCGGAAATTCCGGACCTCGATGATATCAAAGAAAGGGTGGAAAACGACCTGGTGCGGCAAAAGCAGCGTGAGGCCGCAGAATCGGCAGCAGAAAAATTTCTGGCACAAGCCCGCTCCGCAGACAGCTTTGATGATGCCGCCCGGGAAGCAGGCGTTGAAATCCAAACCACGGATTTTTTCAAACGCAGCCAACCGGTGCCCGATATCGGCAGCAGCCGGCAGGTATCAGCGGCCGCATTTTCCCTGAGCCCGGAAAACCCGGTTTCCGAATCTGTCATCAAGGAAGGCGGGCGTTTTTTCGTTCTTCACCTGCGCGAACAAAAGGTTCCGGATGAAAAAGATTTTGAATCACAACAAAAAACCGCTGCAGCGCAGCTCAAGGAAGAAAAACGTCGGCAGACACTGAACAAATGGATTGCAGCACTGCGGCAAAACAGTGACATTGAAGTATCTGACCGGTTCTCCGACTAATTTAAACAAAAACGGCGTTAAAACCGCAGATCAGGTCAGAGGTTTTAAAAGCCGCTTCTGGGCCCGATCAACCAAAAGGGGGGATCATGGGCGTACGGGAAAAAAAGACAAAGGGCAATCCGGATACCTATCTGATCAAACGCTGCCCGGAATGTTTTGCAAGCCTGCCCATTGACGCCACCCATTGTTTTTCCTGCAAGGCCCGGGTGGGCAAGGTGGACCGTCACGGCAAGGCCAAACGCCCGATCAACTGGTATTCTTACATCACCTGCATTATTTCCTGGCTGGCTCTGATCTTATACATCAAATGGGCTTTTTTTTAGCCACAACCCTGGCTTCAGGGCTTTTCGAAAAATATGGGCAACGATATTATTTCGACACCATGGCCCGCATCATATCCCCTGAATTTTCAGAGTGATCTGCGATATTGCCGATAATCTCGGCCAGCCTCACCAAATGAAACACGGTGATGGGGTCAGTTTCGGTTTGAAACACCTTCCGGATCAGGGCATATTCGCGCTGATCGGCATCATGTTCCATCTGACGAATATTGGAAATGATGTCCTTGACTTTTTTGCGTTGTTTTTCGGAAAAATTTTTAAAGTAGATCTGGGCCTCGCCCACCATGCGGCTCAACTCCTCGGTAGGTTCAATGGCGGCATCCACCAGCAGAAAAAAATCGCGTTCCAGAATTTCCGGAATCCCGTTGTCCATTCGGTGGGACAGCCAGTTTAACGCCTCCTGCACACTGTCGAGAACGTTGTCCTGCTCCCGCAGATACTGAAACAACTGAAATTTCTCCACCGGAAGCATGACCCCCTTTGGCAGGTGCCCGCGAATTCTGCGCTTGATGGCATCGGCGTCATGCTCGATGCGAATGACTTCCTGTCGGTGATCCTCGAATACCTCGCATTTCGAGGAGGCATAACACTCCATGGCCTGCTGGAAGGCCCAGGCACATTCTTTGACCTTTTCAGCATGATCCTGCAGGGCGTCAAAGGGGGATGTAATAAATAAGGAAAAAAACGGAATACGCATGAAAACGCCTCCTTCGAAGGTGATTACAATATCAGGGATAGAAGTTTAAACAACACGACACTGGTAATGGCGGCCATGGGCACGGTTAACACCCAATATAGCATGATCCGAAATATAATACTAAAATTCACCGCTTCCAGCCCCCTGGCCAGGCCGACCCCCAGGACGCCGCCTACGGCCGCATGCGTGGTTGAAACCGGCAGCCCCATTTTGGAGGCCAGCAAAACGGTTGTGGCAGCGGCAAAGTCCACGGAAAACCCCCGGGTATTGCTCAGGGTGGTGATCCGCTCGCCAACCGTACGGATCACACGGGCGCCACCCATGGCGATGCCTGCGGCAATACCCACGCCGCCGAACAGCAAAAGCACGTATGGAACCGGAACTGTCTGCCCGGCCTCTCCGGTGGTCACCAAAAAATAAATCAGGGCCAGCGGGCCGATGGCGTTGGCCACATCGTTGGCGCCCTGGGCCAGGGCAACGTAGCAGGAGGTTCCGATCTGAATGCGCCGGAAAACGCCTTCAGCGCCCTCTTCGCCGGTCCGTACGTTTCTGAACCAAAGCAGAAGGCGTTTGCCCAGAAAACCGAGCAGAACGGAGCAGACAAAGGCAACCAAAAAAGCCATTGGCGTGCTCAAAGCCAGGTTTTTGCCCAGGGGCGTCTTGAATACAAAAGACATTATCACCACAAACACGGCTATGCCGATGAAAACGGGCGAAAGCCGGAACGCCGTGCCTACGGGATCGGACCGGGACAAAATAACCCGAACGATAATCTTAAACATCACAAAGGCAATCACCATGCTAAATACCGGAGAGATCACCCAGCTGGCCACCACCGCCCCCAGTCCTGCCCAATTGATCACGGAAAAACCGCCGGTGACAATGCCGAATCCGATCATGGCCCCCACAATGGAGTGGGTTGTGGAAACCGGCAGGGATTTCCAGGTGGCAAACGAAACCCAGAGGGCGGCGGCCAGAAGCGCCGACAATGCGCCCACCAGGGCAATCTGGGGGTCATTTAACACTTCGGGCGAAACAATGCCCTTGCGGATGGTATCTGTCACGTGGGAGCCTATAAAAGCCGCGCCCACTATGTTTAAAATACCGGCGATGAAAATGGCCTGCCGAAGCGTGATGGCTTTGGCACCCACGGCCGAGGCCATGGAATTGGCCACATCATTTGCCCCGATGTTCCAGGCCATGTAAAATCCGATGGTGAACCCTAAAACCAGAATGACATATTCCATGGGCCTGTTCTACCTATAACTATTTTTATTATCAGGAAAAATCACTTTGCCAAAAACCGAGGAGTCCTGTTTATTTTATGTAGTGCTCCCATAGCACACCCGGCCACCGCGTTCAAGCCGCAAAAACCATTTCCGTTCCGTGCCGGTAAACAGATCGTCCGTTTTGATTCATGGCCTGACCTTCATGTTCTTTTTCGGCCGGCACCCCGCTCTGAACGGATCGGCTTGACGGGCGCGGCCGTGCGTATTAATTTAATTGTTCATATTTTTACCCCATTTACAATACAGGAAAGCTGCCGTGAAAAAAACAATGAAACCTGCGTGGAAAATTCTTCTTTTTGGCATTCTCACTGTCATGCTGACAGCCGCCGGCTGCCGGACACTGGTTCCCGGCCGGGTTGCGCCGGAGACGCCGCAAAACCAGACCAGCGGCTGGGCCCATGAACAAAGCGACCTGTCGCCTGATCCCGAAGTTATATTCGGAAAACTGGACAACGGGTTTTCCTATGTGCTCATGGAAAACCAAAAACCCGAAGGCCGGGTGAAAATGCATTTAAACGCCGATGCCGGCTCATTTCACGAAACCCCGGAGGAGCGCGGGATCGCTCATTTTCTCGAACACATGCTTTTTGCCGGGACCCGAAACTTTCCATCCGGCGAGCTGGTGAAGTACTTCCAGCGCATCGGCATGAAATTCGGACCGGATGTCAACGGCCGCACGGGTTTTTACAACACCACTTATGATCTGGACCTGCCGCGCGGCAATAAGAAGGATATAGACGAAGGGCTTTTGGTCATGCGCGATTTCGCATCAGAAGCCCTGCTGGAGCCCGGGGAAATCGAAAAGGAAAGATCCGTTATCCTGGCTGAAAAACGGACCCGGGACAACCCGGATTACAGAACCTTCAAAGAAACCTTCCGATTTGAGCTGCCCGACACCCGAATTGCCGGACGCATGCCCATCGGCACCCGCCAGACCATTGAAAACATCGACCGGCAGATGCTGGAGACCTTTTACCATACCTGGTACCGGCCGGGCCGGCTCACATTGATTGCCGTTGGCGATTTTGACCCGGAGACCATGGAAAACGTAATTGAAAAACGCTTTTCCGGCCTTGCCGCAAAGGTACCGGAAAAACCGGAACCGGAATTTGACGACTTTGACCATGAGGGGCTCAAGCCTTTTTACCATCACGAACCCGAAGCCGGCAGCACCAATGTGGCCATTGAAACGCTCACGCGCGCTCCGCAGCCGGCCGACAGCAGGGATTATCAGCAAAAACAACTGCTGTCGGAAATGGCCGACAGCATTGTCGGCCACCGCCTGGACCGGCTGCGCAACGAGCAGGACGCCCCGTTTACCCGGGCCGATATTTACTCCGGCCATTATCTCAAATTTGTCAAAGCCGCGGAAATAAGCGCCAAATGCGATCCTGAAAACTGGGAAGAAAGCCTTTATTTAATCGAGCAAACCCTGCGCAGTGCCCTGGAGTACGGATTTACCGACTCTGAGGTCAGGCGCGTACAAAAAGAATTCACCAATGGCCTGCAGCAAGCGGTCAAAAACGCTCCCACCCGTGAAAACGGACAGATTGCCGGACAACTCCTGCACCATTTGAACACCAAACGGGTTTTCCAGTCCCCGGCCCAGCGCCGGGACCTGCTCCAGCCGGTGATCGACAGCGCCACACCGGAAAAACTGCATGAAATGCTAAAAAATCAATGGGCCCCATCCCATCGGCTTGTGCTGGTGACCGGAAACGCGGATCTGGCAGATGACGCTGAAACCGGAGAAAAGAAAATCACTGCTGCATACAAACAGAGCCGGCAAACCCAGGTACAGGGACCGGATGCCCAAGACGCCCTTGCGTTTCCCTATCTGCCGGCCCCATCCGGAGCAGCGGCCGTCGCGGACCGGACGAAAATGGATGAAACCGGGGTGACCCGGGTCAGATTTGAAAACAACGTCACCCTATTGGTCAAAAAAACCGATTTTGCCGCCAATGAGGTTCTCGCGGCCGTGAGCTTCGGCCGTGGCCAATCCTCGGAACCACAGGACATGCCCGCGCTTTCGGAGATGACCGACCGGGTTATCAATTCCAGCGGTCTGGGCAAACTGTCAGAAGACGAACTCAGCCGGGCCCTTGCCGGCACCTCCACCCGGGTTTCCTTTAACGTGGAAGAAGACAAGTTCGTATTTTCCGCCAGATCGGTACCTGATGAAACCGAGTTGATGTTTCAATTGCTCAACCATTATATACAGGACCCGGGATTCCGGCAATCGGCCCTGCGCCGGAGCGCCCGGCAGCTGACCCAGAAATACCGGTCCCTTTCCCATTCGGTCCAGGGCGCCATGGCCATCAAAGGCCAAAAATTTCTGGCCGGCGGAGATTGCCGGTTCGGATTCCCGGACCCGGAGTCCGTTGAACAGGTGGACCTGGCTGATATCCGCAACTGGATCACCCCGGCTCTGACCAAAGGGCCCCTTGAAATCGCGGTGGTGGGCGACATTGACGAAGATGCCGTCATTGGAGCGGCAAGCACCTATTTCGGATCCCTGCCCCAAAGAAAGGATTTGCGGGAGTCTGAACCTGTCAGCACCCCTGAGTTTCCCAAAAACCAAGAGATTGAGCTTTCCGTGCCCACACGCATCTCCAAGGCGCTTCTCGTGACCGCCTATCCCACCACCCATATCTGGGATATTCATCAGGCCCGGCGGCTGTCTGTGCTTGCCGATATTGTCTCCGACCGGATGCGCATCCGGATCCGGGAAAACCTCGGGGCCTCTTATTCCCAGGGCGCCGGCCACTCCCCGAGCCGGGCATATCCGGATTACGGCCTGCTGACCGGTTATGCGGTCATTGATCCCGACGAAATGGATACCGTTGAGCAAGCCATGGACGGAATTGCCGCCGAACTCCGGGCAAACGGAGCTACTGAAGATGAATTAAAGCGCGCCCTGGAACCGACTTTTACCCAGATTCGCGAACAAATCAAAACCAATGAGTACTGGCTGCACACCGTACTCAAGGGCGCAGGACGCCACCCGCAGCAGCTTCAGTGGAGCCGCACCCTGCTCGAGGATTATACCTGCATCACCGTGGAGGAAATCAATCAGACGGCCAGGAAATGGCTAAAACCGGCGCATGCGGCCGATATCCGTATCCTTCCGGAACCCGGGGATGCAGACAATATCCCGCCCGAACCGGATGATCAATAATGACAACGGCAATTATTGACTTTACCACATATGACAATTCCGTGCCCGAAGCCCTTGCCCGGGCCGGGGCAAACCCGGTGCTGGCCGGGCAGGAAAGGATCCTGATCAAGCCCAACCTGGTGACCAACACCCCATTTCCGGTGACCACGCCGCCCGGGTGCTGCGAGGCGCTTATCAACGCCGTGCGTGCCTGCAATCCGGATGCTGAAATCATCATTGCCGAAGGCACGGGAGATCCGTCCTGTGACACCATGGAGGTGTTTGCCACCCTGGGATATACCCGGCTGGCTGCGCGCAAACAGGTTCGGTTGGCCGACTTAAACACCCAAGCTCTGAAAAAGATGAAAAACCCGGCCTGCCGGCGGCTGCCCGAGTTTTGGATACCGGACATCGCCTTGTCCTGGTTTATCATTTCCGTGCCTGTGCTAAAGGTTCACACCCTGGCGAAAATAACCGGAACACTGAAAAACATGATGGGATTTGCCCCGCCGTCGCATTATTCCGGCGGCGGGGCATGGAACAAGGCCGCTTTTCACAGCCGGCTCCAGGAGGCCATTGCGGATTTAAACGGGTGTGGCTCTTTTGCAACCACCTAAAATTTGATCACTTTTTGTTCTATCCAGATTCATAGCATAACGGAAAAGTCTACTTGATTCGTTTCAGCGGTA
>NZ_JBSRLA010000090.1:0-10253 GCF_055149105.1 Desulfosalsimonas sp.
TTTCACGTACGGATAAGTACGCTGCATTCTTCGAAATTGCGCAAGCCTTGATCTTGAACTTTTTACGGCACCATCTGAAATCAGACTTTTTACGGTGCCTTCAACCTTGAACCTTGAACCTTGAACCTTGAACCCATAAGGAATCGCTCATGCCAGTTTTCAAATCCCGGATCCAACCCCGGTCTGCAGAATTTCAGGCCAACAAAGCGCACATGGAGGAAGGTCTTGCCCGGGTGCGCGAGATTGAAAAGCGGGTGCTCGAAACTGCTGAGGCCAAAATTCCGCGGTACCGGAAAAGGGGATACATCAGCCCCAGGGAGCGCTTAAACCTGCTTCTGGACCCCGGGGCCCCTTTTCTGGAGCTCTACAGCCTGGCCGGCTACATGCAGGGAAACGACACGGACGGCTCTGCTGCGGGCGGCACCTGCATTGCCGGTATCGGCTATGTCAAAGGCACCCGGTGCGCCATTTACGTGGATGATTATCTCACCAAGGGCGGCAGCATTTCCCGGTACGGGGCGGAAAAGCGCATGAACATGCAGATGATAGCCCTAAACAAGAAAATGCCCTTTATCGTCCTGGCCCAGAGCGCAGGCGGGGACCTGCGGGAGGCCGGGGACATGTTCGGCGCTTCCGGAAAGTTTTTTGCCAACCAGGCCCGGCTTTCGGCGGCCGGTATTCCACAGATCACAGTGGTACACGGAAGTGCCACCGCCGGCGGGGCCTACCAACCGGGACTTTCCGATTATATTGTCATGATTCGGCGCCAGTCCACGGTTTACCTGGCCGGCCCGCCCCTGCTCAAGGCCGCCACAGGCGAGATTGCCACCGACGAGGAAATCGGCGGGGCGGAACTGCACTGCCAGGTATCGGGCGTATCGGATTACATGGCGGAAAACGACGCTGACGGTATCCGGCTTGCCAGACAGATTATTGAGAAAATTCAATGGAATAAAAACCTGCCGGCTTTGTCCCAAAAAGATTATGCCGCTCCGGTCTGTCCTCCGGAAGAAATGATCGGCATTGTGCCCGTGGATCCCAAGACGCCTTATGACTGCCGGGAGATCATGGCCCGGATCGCAGACGGATCGGATATCCTGGATTTCAAGGCCGAATATGACGCAGGCACGGTGTGCGCTTTTATGGAAGTTCACGGCCAGGCCTGCGGGGTGCTGGGCAACAACGCCCCCATCACCTCAGACGGTGCTGCCAAGGCAGCCCAGTTCATGCAGCTTTGCGAGCAGTCCGACACTCCTTTGGTTTTTCTCCACAACACCACCGGGTTTCTGGTGGGAACCGAGGCCGAAAGCCGGGGCATTATCAAGCACGGCTCAAAGATGATCCAGGCTGTGACCAACACCACTGTGCCAAAGATTTCATTTATTGTCGGCGGCTCTTACGGTGCCGGAAATTACGCCATGTGCGGCCGGGGCATGGATCCGGATTTTGTGTTTGCCTGGCCCCGCAGCGTGGTGTCCATCATGGGACCGGCCCAGGCCGGCAGTGTCCTGCGCCAGGTGGCCCATGCGCGCATGGAAAAAATGGGGCAGGTGGATGAAAATTTTCTGGACCAGATCGAGGCAGACACCCGAAAGGCCCTGGAAGAACGCTCCCATGCCCTGGCCAACACGGCCCGGCTGTGGGACGACGGCCTCATTGATCCGCGCGATACCCGCAGCATTCTGGGTTTTGTGCTCGATATCTGCCATGAGGCAAAAATTCGCCGGGTCAAACCCAATACCTTTGGCATTGCCCGCATGTAAGGAGAAACCCATGATTCATAAAATTTTGATCGCCAACCGCGGGGAGATCGCCGTGCGGGTGATCCGCACAGCCCGCAACCAAGGCTTTCCCACTGTTGCGGTCTACAGCGAAGCCGACGCAGACGCCCTTCACGTGGACGCAGCAGACGAGGCCGTGTGCATTGGAGGCGCCCCGGCGGCCCAATCCTATCTGTCCGTTGACAACATTCTTGAAGCTGCCAAAAAAAGCCAGGCCACTGCGGTTCATCCCGGATACGGGTTTTTGGCGGAAAACCCGGCCTTTGTCCGGGCCTGTGAAGCCGCCGGCCTGGTCTTTATCGGTCCTGGAGCCGATGCCATGGAGCTGATGGGAAGCAAGCGCCTGTCCAAGGAGGCCATGGTGGCTGCGGGCGTTCCCTGCATTCCCGGATATCACGGAAAGGACCAGACAGATGAAGTGTTATTGTCTGAAGCGGAAAAAATCGGCCTTCCCCTGATGGTCAAGGCTTCTGCGGGCGGCGGGGGCCGGGGTATGCGCCTGATCACCCAAACCGCGGATCTGGCCCCCGGAATCCAAGCGGCACGGGCAGAGGCCAAAAGCACATTCGGCAACGATGAACTGATCCTGGAAAAGGCCATTGTGGAGCCGCGCCACATTGAAATCCAGGTTTTCGCAGACGCGCACGGCAACGTGATTCACCTGGGCGAGCGGGACTGCTCGGTTCAGCGAAGGCACCAGAAGGTGGTGGAAGAAGCGCCGTCACCATTTGTGGATGCGGATTTGCGGGAAAAAATGGGCGGTGCCGCGGTCAATGCGGCCAGGGCCTGCAACTACCTGGGCGCGGGCACGGTGGAATTCATGGTGGATGCGGATAAAAATTTTTATTTCCTGGAAATGAACACCCGGCTTCAGGTGGAGCATCCGGTCACGGAGATGATTACCGGCCAGGACCTGGTGGCCTGGCAGATCCGGGTGGCCTGCGGGGAAAAATTGCCCCTGTCACAGGATCAGATAAAGTTTTTGGGCCATGCCATTGAAGTAAGGCTCTATGCCGAAGACGCCCGCCGGGGATTTCTGCCTCAGACCGGGCCGGTTCTGGCCTGGCAGGTCCCGGAGCGGGAGGGCGTGCGCGTGGATTCCGGAATTGAGGCCGGCCGGGAAGTGGCAGCACACTATGACCCCATTGTGGCAAAGGTCATTGCATGGGGCGAAAACCGCGATGAGGCCCGGCGGCGGCTGGCATTGGTTTTACGTGACGCGGTTCTTCTGGGGTTTAACAATAACAAATTGTTTTTGGAGCGCATTGTCAACCATCCGGTCTTTGCAAAAGGCGAGGCCACAACCGCTTTTATTGAAAAACATTTTTCAGATGATATCAGCATGGAAAAAAATGCCCTTTCAGATAAAACCCTGGCCCTTGCCGCCATGATTTTCTACCAGGGCCGCTGCCCCCAAACCCGGGATGCCGGATGGCACACCCCGGCGCCGTACCGGTACAACTTTGTGCTCAATTGCGATGAAACCGATTATTCTCTGTCCCTGGCCAAAAAAGATGCCGGATTTGCGGTTTCAATGGCGGCAAAAGATGCAGCAGATGCAAAAAGTGCGCAACCCGAAGACGACCGGCAGGTGGCCCTGGAATGGGTGCGGGCAGATGATCACAGTGTTATCTACATTGACGGCGGGGTCCGCCGGAAAGCCGGGTATGCATTTTGCGACAACCAGTTGTTTGTGGATGCCGGATCCGGGCATTTTGTATTTGAGGACAAAACGCTTCACACGGCCAAATCCGCACAGGATGCGGCAGGAGGCGGAGATGTGGTCTCCACCATGAACGGGGTGATCGTGGAAGTGCGGGTCAGCCCGGGCCAAAGGGTCGAGGCCGGCCAGGCACTGCTGGTGATCGAGTCCATGAAAATGCAGCACCAGTTTGCCGCAGCCATTTCCGGGACCGTGGAATCGGTTGCAGCAGCAGCCGGAGATCAGGTCAAACCCGGGCAGTTGCTGGTGACAGTTGCGGCGGAGCAGGACAAGGGAGAAGCTTCATGAGTCATTCAAAAGCAGATGAAAAACTGATTGTGGCCAATTGCAGCGGGTTTTTCGGCGACCGGCTTTCGGCTGCAAGGGAAATGGTCCAGGGCGGGCCTGTTCATGTTCTTACAGGTGACTATCTGGCCGAGCTGACCATGGCCATTTTGCTCAAGGACACGTTAAAAGATCCGGACCGGGGTTATGCCCGGACCTTTTTAAATCAGATGGAAGAAATCATGGGCCAATGCCTTGAAAAGGGCATAAAGGTGGTATCCAATGCCGGAGGGCTCAATCCGGCCGCACTGGCCCAAAAGCTTGAAGAAACCGCTGATCAGCTGGGCCTGCATCCAAAGATCGCCTGCATTACCGGGGATAATCTCATGGGGCGCCTGGAAGATCTGCAGGGTCAGGGCGAAGCCTTTGTTCACATGGATAAGAATATCAGCTTAAAGCAGGCCGGGGCCGTGCCCATTACCGCCAATGCCTATTTCGGAGGATGGGGTATTGCAGAGGCCCTCAAACAGGGGGCAGACATTGTAGTCTGCGGCCGGGTGGCCGACGCTGCACTGGCTGCCGGGCCGGCGGCCTGGCATTTTAAATGGCGCCAAACAGACTGGGACAGACTGGCCGGGGCTTATGCAGCCGGGCACGTGATTGAATGCGGCGCCCAGGCCACAGGGGGCAATTACTCATTTATTGATGAAGTCCCCTCATTTCGAAACGTTGGCTTTCCAATAGCTGAAATTTTTTCAGACGGCAGTTTTGTGATCACCAAGCATCCAGACACCGGCGGCCTGGTATCCAGCGGTACGGTCACAGCTCAGCTGCTCTATGAAATCTCAGCACCCGCCTACCTGACCCCGGATGTGACCGTGCACTTTGACACCCTGATGCTCGAAGACCAGGGAAACCACCGGGTTCTGGCATCAGGCGTGCGCGGCGGTCCTCCCCCGGCCGCCGCCAAGGTATGCATCAACACCCTGGGCGGGCATAAAAACAGCATGACAGTGGTGCTAACCGGGTTAGACATTGAAAAAAAAGCCAAAATTGTCCAAGACACCCTTTTTGACAGCATCGGGGGAAAAGACCAGTTCCAGACCGTTGACGTGCAGCTGATCCGCTCAGACAAGTATGATCCCCCGTCCAATGACGAGGCATTTGCTTTTCTGCGAATCACAGTGATGGACCGGGATGCAAAACGCGCCAGTCGTTTTGCAAACAATGTCGTGGAACTTGTCCTTGCAAGTATTCCGGGATTTACCATCACCAGTCCGCCGGGCAGGGCCACACAGGCTGTTGTGCACTGGCCCAGCCTGGTGTCCATGGAGCACCTGACCCAGGTCGTGGAAATTGGGGACCAAAAACTGGAAGTCCAATGCGCAGCACCGGATTCTGCACCCGTTGATGTTCATCCCAAAAAGATCAGTATGCCGGCGGTCCCGGAAGGACCTGTGGTGCAGGCGCCCATGGGAAGGGTGTTTGCAACCCGATCCGGAGACAAGGGCGGCAACGCCAACCTGGGCGTCTGGGCCAAAACCCCTGAGGCGTTTGCATTTCTGCGGGAATTTCTGACATCCGAAAAATTAAAGGAACTGCTGCCCGATTGCGCACCCTATGAAATCGAGCGCTTTGAGCTGGTCAACCTGCTGGCGGTCAATTTCTACATTCACGGCATTTTGGGCGACGGCGTGGCCGCCTCCTTCCGAAGCGATCCCCAGGCCAAAACCCTGGGCGAGTATCTGAGGGCAAAGGTTATTGAAATGCCGGCATCCATTGTACCAGAGGCTTAAGGATAAACCCATGAACGATGAACTCCTGTATGAAGTCATAAATGGTGCGGCATGGCTGACCATCAACCGGGAAGCCCGCCGCAATTCCATCAGCCCGGAATTGGTGGGGCTGTTTAACCAGCACCTGGATGCGGCTGAACAAGACCAAACCGTTCGGGCGGTGTGCTTAACCGGTGCCGGACAAAAGGCCTTCTGCTCCGGCGCGGACCTGGGCGGGTCTTCCGATAACCAGCAGACCCGCCCGGAGCAGGCATACGCGGATCTGCTCAAGCGCATTGCCGGTTATCCCAAGCCCACCGTGGCCCGGGTAAACGGCTATTGTCTGGCCGGCGGCACCGGATTCATGCTGGCCTGCGATATTGTGGTGGCTGCTGACACGGCCAAGTTCGGCACCCCTGAGGTAAACGTGGGGCTCTGGCCCATGATGATCGGCGCCCTTATTTTCAGAAACGTGCTCACCAAAAAAGCCATGGAAATGATTCTGCTGGGCGAAAAACTCAGCGCAAACCAGGCCCTGGACATGGGGTTGGCGACCCGGGTGGTGTCTGCTGAAAACCTGGACGCAGAAGTCGGTCAAATTCTGGACAACCTCTGCCAAAAAAGCCCCATTGGCATGAAGCTTGGCAAGCAGGCGTTTTACCATATGCGCGACATGTCCTTTGAGCAGGCCCTGGATTACCTGGTCGAACAGATCCGGGTGGTGTCTTCCACCGAAGATGCAATCGAAGGCATTACCGCGTTTATGGAAAAGCGGCAGCCGCAGTTTAAGGGAAAGTAAAAGGCGGTTATGCGTTATGAGAGGCGAGAGGACGGAAGACAGAAGACGGAGGACGGAGGACGGAAGACGGAGGACGGAGGACGGAGGACGGAAGACGGAGGACGGAAGACAGAGGACGGAAGACAGAGGACGGAAGACAGAGGGCGGAGGACAGAACACCGGGAGCAGGGGGGGGTAAGACAATGGAAGAGATCTGTAATGATCTGCAGGCTGAGCATGAAGAACTGGACAACCTGGTGGCCGGGCTGGACCCGGAGCAGTGGGAACTTCCCACCCCGTTTCTGACCTGGTGCATCAAGGACGAAATCCGGCACCTGGCTTATTTTGACGACCGGGCGGCCCTTGCAGCCACAGACCCGGAGGGTTTCAACAAGCACCTGGAAGAGGCAATCTCTGATTTTGCGGCATTTGAAAAGCACCTGGAGCAGGTGGGCCGGGACCTGACCCCGGATCAGCTCATGGACTGGTGGCGAACCCGGCGGGGTATTATGCTCGATGCCCTTCAAAAGTGCGGACCAAAAGACCGCCTGCCCTGGTACGGCCCGCCCATGGGCGCGCTGTCCTTTGCCACGGCCCGGCTCATGGAGACCTGGGCCCACGGCCAGGATGTTTTTGACACCCTGGGCATCGGCCGCACACCCAAAGACAGCCTGCGCCATATCGCCCATCTTGGTGTGAAAACCTTTGGCTGGACCTATATCAACCGGGGCCTTGAAGTTCCGCAAAACCCGGTTCGCGTGGAACTCTCCGCCCCGTCCGGGGATTTGTGGTCCTGGGGCCCCGAAGACGCCCAAAATCGTATCACCGGACCTGCAGAAGACTTTTGCCTGGTGGTGGTCCAGCGCCGGCACGTGGAGGACACATCCCTTGAAGTCACAGGCGAAACCGCCAGGGACTGGATGCTCAAAGCCCAGTGCTTTGCCGGCCCGCCGGTAAACGGACCGGCGCCCGGTCAGCGCCACCTGTAAGCTGATTTTTTGACGGTTTTGTTTCTATTCCTGTCCCAAATGGCAAAGTAAGCCTTTGGAAACGAACCCGATCCCCTGTCCAAAGTATGAAAAAGAAAATTTTATTGAATATCAGATAGTTTTATTCTGTTGACACCTGATTGAAACTTTGTAAGGATAACGGTTCACTGTTCAGATATGTTTTTTGTGTTTTGCCTGATGTTTAGAAAGAATGATCAGGCAGTGAGCGGGAGGAATACATGAATCGTTTTTTTAAATATCTTCAGGATCGGCCCATCGGGCTGAAGCTTTTTTATACCTATTCGTTAATCGTTCTTGTTGCGGTGTTAATGGTTGGCATGAGTGTATATTACATCGCCGGAAAAACCATTAAGCAAAACATTGAAAGCAAGCTCTCCAATGCCACAGATTCCATATTAAACACGGTTGAAACCACGGCCCAGGCTTCTATCAAGAATTATCTGCGGGCTGTGGCGGAAAAGAACCTGGAAATCGCTTCATTCTACCACTCACGGGTAAAAAAGGGGCAGATCTCAGAAAAAGAGGCAAAAGCCCGCCTGAAGCAAATCTTTTTGGGTCAGACAATCGGTGACACCGGATATATCTATTGCCTTGATTCCAATGGAATTGCGGTAATGCACCCCGATCCGCTGGTGGAAGATGTGGATTTTTCCCATTTTGCATTTATCCAGAGCCAGATGAAGCGAAAACAGGGATATTTGGAGTATGAATGGAAAAATCCCGGCGAAGAAAACCCCCGCCCCAAAGCCCTGTATATGACATATTTTGAACCCTGGGACTGGGTTATATCGGTTTCTTCCTATCGTTCCGAATTTACCCGGCTGATCAATATTTCCGATTTCAAAGACAATATTCTTGCCCAGACGTTTGGCAAAACCGGGTATAGCTATATTCTGGAAAGCAACGGCAACATTGTGGTGCATCCCCATCTTTCCGGCAATCTCTGGGACGCAGTGGATGCGGACGGATACCACCTGGTTCGGCACCAGTGCAGAACCAAAAACGGCAAGCTGTTTTACTCCTGGCGAAATCCTGGTGAAGAAATATTTCGAGAAAAAATGGTAATTTACAATTATATACCCGAATATGACTGGATTGTGTCCTCCACCGGTTACCTTGAAGAGTTCTATGCGCCCCTGAAGACTGTTAGAAACATTGTGGCGGGATCGGTGCTGTTGATATTAGCCGTTATGCTGCCGGTGACATTTACTTTTGCCCGAAGCATCACCCGTCCCCTTTATCAATTGGAAAAAAATTTTTCCCAGGGCGCGGCCGGCAATTTTACCGGGCGGATGGAAAGCCGGACAAAAGATGAAATCGGTAAGCTGGCGCTATATTTTAACCAGTTTATGGACAGGCTGGAGTCCTACAGCACCAAAATCCGTGCAGAAATAGAGGAGCGACGGAAAACCGAAGAGCTGTTTTCAAAAGCGTTTCATTCCAGTCCCAGCGGCATTTTTATTGCAAACCTGAACAATAATCGATTTATCGACGCCAATCAAAGTTTTTTAAAGTTTACCGGGTGCAATTATCAGGATGTGATCGGCAAATCCATCACTAAGTTTTCCCTGTTTGTCCAGTTCAAAAATTTTTCCCAACTAACTGATATTTTAATAAATGAGGGCCGGATTCGGGATATGGGCGTTGAATTTGTCAATTCTGAAAACAAGCAACGGCTGGGGACTGTCAACGCCGAACTCATCAGTATCTGGGGCCAACGGTGCATGCTTTGTTCCCTGGAGGATCTCACCGAGACGAAACGGCTGGAGCGGGAAATTATTGAAATCAGTGAACGCGAACGCCTTCAGCTGGGGCAGTATCTCCATGATGATCTTTGTCCGCATTTGCTGGGAATAGAAGTTTTACAAAAAGTTTTGCGGCAGAAACTTGTGGCACAGGGCTATACAGATATTGCGCCTGTGGATAAATTGCGGGAACTGGTGCGGGAGGCCGTGAGCAAAAGCGGAAGAATCTCGCGAGGGCTTTGCCCGACCCACATTGCCGATCAGGCCCTGGAGCTGACCTTAGAGGAACTTTGCCGGGATATCGAGCAAATCTACAATGTTTCCTGCAATCTCGAACATGAAGGCCCAAGCATCCAGACCGGAACAATTGCGGCAACCCATATCTTCTATATTGCCCGGGAGGCCGCCTATAATGCCGTCAGGCACGGAAAAGCCCAAAACATATGGATCTCCATTTCCGGCACAGAAGAAAGAGCGGTGCTGCAGGTCCATGACGATGGCAGCGGCCTGGCTGACAAGATCGATACCCAAGGCATGGGAATCCGCATTATGCACTACAGGGCCCGGCGGATCGGTGGGGTACTGGATATCCGGAAAGATCAAGACACGGGTACCCGTGTGGTGCTGGGCTTTAATCCCCACATGATGATAAAGGAGCAAAAAGATGCCTTCTCCGTCCTGTAAGGTACAAAAAATCAGGCGTATTTTGATTGTGGAAGACCACCCCATTTTTCGGATGGGGCTTTCGGATTTAATCGCCCTTGAGCCGGACCTGGAAGTTTGCGGGTTTTTCGAGGATGTCAACAGCGGTATTCAGGGTATTGCTGAATTGAAGCCGGATATGCTGATTCTGGATCTGGCCTTGAAAACAAGCAACGGCATGGATTTGCTCAAACATCTGAACTGCCACCACAGGCGTTTGCCGGTTCTGGTCCTTTCCACTTATGATGAACAGATTTATGCGGAGCGATGCCTGCAGGCCGGAGCCCGTGGCTACATCAACAAAAAAGAAGCTTCGGATTCTGTGGTCACGGCGATCCGGTGCATATTTTCAGGCAATATTTTTTTAAGCCAAAACATGACCGCTCGTGTGCTAAACAAATTTCAGAAATATCCCTCAACCGTCAATGATTCCCCTGTAGATGTTCTGACAAACAGGGAACTGGAAGTTTTTCAT
>NZ_JBSRLA010000091.1:0-9977 GCF_055149105.1 Desulfosalsimonas sp.
ATAAGCACCTATATCATAAATGAAAAACTTTCGCAAGCCTGATTTTTAATTTTTCTTAATTATTTTAATGAGTTTTCTTTTATTGGACAGGCACTAATTTACGGGCATACACGGCTGCCTTAATGCCGGCAAGGCCCGCGGCCGCCCTGGCGCCCAGCTCAATAAATATCCCGTTAATATCGAGTTCGGTCCCATCATCCGGCACCAAGCCCTCTAACCGGTCATCACCTTTTATTTCCGCGGCTTTTCGGCCTTCATGAACGTTTATGTTGCTCTGCCGCAAACTTTGGGCAAGATGCCCCCCCACTTCGAGCAGCTCACAAACCAGGGCATGGGAGGTAAACCGTGCTTTAAAACCAGAAGCGAATTCCTGCCACAAATGCCGTGGTGTCTGTGTCCTCGCCCTCTTTCTCTGCCAGGTCGGCGGCTTCACCCAGTTTCCGCTTCCAGGATACGCCGATATATGGAGCGAATTCCCTGCGGATCTCGTAACGCAGCCTGAGACCCAGCGTGATATCATTGAAACCCTGGCCGACCCCGTATTCCTCGACTTCCTGAACAGCCAGGGAGGTTTCCAGCCGCGGTTGAACAATCAGCCGCTGGGTTATCAGCAGATCATATTCGGCCTCCAGACCGGCTGACACATCCCCGTCTTCGCTCACATAGGCGGTGGCATCGACTTCGAACCAATACGGCGCAAGACCCTGGAGGCCGACGGCGGCAAAGCTCCGTTCCGGATCGGGTTCAAAATCGTGCCGAACGCCGAGCTGAAAATCCCAGAAAGTGTCGATGCTGCGCCCATAAAGCAGCTCAACTCCGATCTCTTCAAACTCTTCGGCATCCATCAGCCATGAGCCCTCGCTTTCCAGATATAGCTTATTGTAATCTCCTCCGACCCAGGCCATCACGTCCCAAAGCATGAGGTCTTCTCCTTCACGGGCCTGATACTCGAAACGATCGGCCTGAAAGAAGGCAAACATTTCATTGTCATGGACCGGCTGCGCACCGAAGTTCTTTCTCGCCTCCGGACCGGTATCATCGGCATACTTTCGGATTGCCTTGCCCCCGGGTGGTCCGGGTGCGGCCTTGTGATAGCCGGCCGGATATGGACTGCTGCCCGAAGAACTTGTATTCTGCCCCAAAGCCAGGCCGGGAGCGCAGAGAATCAACAGAAACAAGGCCGCCCGCCGGATCATGAATCCTGTCTTTAATGTCATTATCTCCTCCTTTCTCAGGCGACCCGGACGACCTGGAACATGCCGGCTTCCATGTGATAGAGCAGGTGGCAGTGAAACGCCCAGTCTCCTTTCTCAATAGGGGTAATGAGCGCGGATAATACCTCGCCGGGCTTGGTCAGAATCGTATGCTTAAACGGCAGTTTTTCCGCCCCGTTTTCCAATTGCATCCACATCCCGTGCAGGTGGATGGGGTGATCCATCATGGTATGGTTGACAAGAAACAGCCGCAGCCGCTCGTTATGCCGGAAAAGATAGGGCCCGGGGTGTTCGGTAAACTTCATGCCGTCAAAGGAAAACATGTAGCGCTCCATATTGGCGGTGATGTTAATCGTCATCTCGCGGTCAACCGTATGCTTGTAAGGATGTGGTTCCGCTGAGACAAGATCCTCATAGACCAGCACGCGCCAGTCGTCTTTACCCAGGCCGAGACCGGGTTCGTTTAGCCGGTAGCGGGGGTTGTGAACGACCATGGCCACATTGATGTTTTTTTCCGGCATAAACGGCTTCGGGCCGTTGGGCCCCGGAACATCCGGATCCGGTTTCGGCCGGTTCCCGTTGTCTGTGTGGCCGTGCTGCATATTGTTGGCACCCATTTGGCCGGAAGAACTGCCGGACATCATTGCCATGCCGATATCTTCAAGCTTGCGCACAGGGCGCGGACGCAAGGCGGGCACTTCAGCTTCCATCCCTGCTGCCGGGGTCAGTGTGCCCCGCGTGTATCCGCTGCGTCCCAGCGATTCGGCGAAAATGGTAAAAGCCCGGTTTTTCTGCGGCCGGACCAGCACATCATAGGTCTCGGCGACTCCGATGCGAAACTCGTGCACAGGGACGGGTTCCACCGCCTTGCCGTCAGCCATGACCACCTCCATGTCCAGCCCCGGGATCCGCACGTCAAAGTTGGTCGTGGCGGCTGCATTAATAAAACGCAGGCGAATGGTTTCGCCCGGGGCAAACTTGGCCGTCCAGTTCATGGCCGGCGAGTGTCCGTTCATCAGGTAGGTATAGGTATATGCGGTCACATCGGCCAGGTCCACGGGACTCATGCGCATTTTGCCCCAGGCCATGCGGTCGGCCAGCGTATTGCCAAACCCGTGTTTGTCTGCATCCCGGAAAAAATCCCCCACGGTTCGCCGCTGGTAGTTGTAATAGTGCCCCTCCAGGTTGATATGCCGAAAGATGGCTTCCGGATCCTCAAAAGACCAGTCAGAGAGCACAACCGGAAAATCCCGATCATATTCAAACGGCTCGCCGTCTTTGGGATCGATCACAAGCGGCCCGTATGCGCCGGTCTGCTCCTGGAAGCGCGAATGGCTGTGATACCAGTAGGTGCCCGCCTGCCTGACATGATAGCGGTACTGGTAGGTCTCTCCGGGGCCAATGCCCGCGAAATTGATTCCCGGCACACCGTCCATGGGGAAAGGAACAAGAATGCCGTGCCAGTGGATCGAGGAATGGGCTGTGTCATGCAGGTCATTGGTTACATTGAGGACAACGTCGTCTCCTTCCCGCAGACGGACCAGCGGCCCTGGCACGGATCCGTTTATGCCGGTGGAAGTGCCCTTTTTCCCGTCTATGCGGATCGGAAAATACCCGATGGTCAGATCGTATCGCGTCTGCGGCGGGATTGCATTGATGCCGGTGTCCAGTGATTTCGCCCATACCGGCAGGGGCCAGGACAGCGGAACTCCGGCGAGAAAAAGGCCCGCACCGGCGCCCTTGATAAAACTGCGGCGCGTCAAACCGGGGGTTTTCAAAATAGGCCTCCTTTTTTATCCTGTGTCATATGCCTTATCGGCTGCCTTGTATCTGAGGCAAACTTGAAAAGCGATAAATTCAGGTTTCAAAATATCCACGGGCTGCATCATTCATGTCGAAAGCTTTAAAAACCGGGCGTTTATCGCCACGATCACGGTGCTCAAAGACATGAGAACGGCACCGACTGCCGGTGAGAGAAGAATACCCCAGCTATAAAGCACTCCGCCTGCCAATGGTATGGCAAAGGCATTATAGCCCGTGGCCCATGCCAGGTTCTGGAGCATCTTCCGATAAGTCGCCCGGGACAGGTCCAGAATGGCCACTGCATCCATGGGATTGCTCCGCACCAGGATGATATCAGCCGCCTCCACGGCCACATCCGTACCCGCGCCGATTGCAATCCCCACATCCGCCTGGGCCAGGGCCGGCGCGTCATTGACGCCGTCTCCGGTCATGGCCACGGTCAAACCGCGGGACTGGACTTCTTTCACCTTCTTGGCCTTGTCCTCGGGCAGAACCTCGGCGAAATAGTCATCCAGGCCGATTTCTTCCGCCACCCAGGCAGCCACCTGCTTGTTATCGCCGGTGAGCATCATGCACTGGATGCCCATTTGTTTGAGTTTTGAAATCGCCTGTCTGGATTCTTCCCGGATGATGTCAGCCAGCGCCACGGCGCCCACAGGCGTCTGGTCAATCACAATAAAGACAACGGTTTTGCCCTGGGTGTTTAATTCGTCAATCCGATTATCATCCACAGATAAATCGTTTTCCCGGAGATAGCCCGGGCTGACGACCTTTACGTTTTTTCCTGCAACCTTTGCCTGCGCGCCCTTGCCTGTAATGGATTTGAAATCCTCGGCTTTTTGCGGGTTTTCCACCGCTTCGGCGATTGCCTGTGCAATGGGGTGCTGGGATTGGGATTCAACAGCTGCGGCATAACCGAGCAGATCCTCCTGGCTGTAATCATCTGAAAAGCTCAGGGTTTCGGTCACGCCGAAACGGCCTTCGGTCAGAGTTCCGGTTTTGTCAAAAATAATGGCTTCGATATTTCGCGCCCGCTCGAAAGCGGCCCGGTTTCGGATCAGCAGGCCGTTTTTGGCCGAAAGTGCGGTGGAAACGGCAACAACCAGGGGAACCGCAAGGCCCAGGGCATGCGGGCAGGTGATGACCATAACCGTTACCGTGCGCTCCAGGGAAAAAGCAAAATCTCTTCCCATAAACCCCAGCCAGACCACCAGGGTGATCGCCCCGGAGGTCAGCGCAATGATGGTCAGCCACAGGGCGGCCCGGTTGGCCAGATCCTGGCTTCTGGACTTGCTTTGCTGGGCCTGCTCCACCAGGTCGATCATCTGGGACAGGTACGAGTCCTTTCCGGTTTTCTGCACCGTGATCGTTAAAGATCCTTCGCCGTTGACCGCCCCGCCGATCACCTGTGTGCCGGCACTTTTGGAAACCGGCTTGGACTCACCGGTTATCATGGACTCGTTGACAGCACTTTGGCCCTCTGACACCTCGCCGTCCACTGGGACTTTTTCTCCGGGCTTGACCAGCACCCGGTCGCCGGCCTGAATTTCCTGTATGGAAACATCCTTTGTGCTGCCGTCATCCATGACCTTATGGGCATCTGAAGGCATGAGCTTTGCCAATTCCTCAAGCGCCCGGGATGCGCCCATGACCGAGCGCATTTCGATCCAGTGGCCAAGCAGCATGATGTCGATCAGGGTGGCCAATTCCCAGAAAAACACTTTGCCGGCAAGGCCGAAGACCACGACACTGCTGTAGATATACGCCGTGGCAATGGCAACGGCGATCAGGGTCATCATGCCGGGCTGGAATTTTTTCAGCTCGTCAAATATCCCTTTTAAAAACGGCCACCCGCCGTAGAAAAAGATCGCCGATGCCAGGGCAAACAACACGTATTGATCGCCTGCAAACCCAAGCTCCTGCAGCCCCAGAAAAGACTGGATCATGGGGGAGAGAAACAGCACCGGCACTGTGATGGCAAGGGATATATAGAAGCGTTTTTTGAAATCCGCCACCATGTGGGCGTGATGATCGCGATGGCCGCCATGATCCCCCTGGCCATGGCCGGAATGCGCCTTTTGGTTCCCGGAGGAAGCGTGATCGTGTCCGGATTGTCCCCCGCCATGTGACCCACCTGAATCATGTGGCTGATCTTTCCGGCTTTGCACGTTGAGATCTCGCTGCGATTTTTCCTGTGTCCCTGTCAAGACATACTCCTTTGAATAAAGGTTGTCCCTTAAACGTCGAGCCGTTGGACCACTTCTTTGAGCTTGTTTGCCGAATTGCGAAACATGGCGGCTTCTTCGTCGCTGAGTTCCATGAAAAGCTGGCGTTGAATCCCGTTTTGACTGAGCACCGCAGGCAGACTCATGCATACGTCACCGATGTCATAATATCCGTCAATCAGACTTGAAACCGTCAGCACACTGTTTTCCCCCCGCAGAATACTGCTCAGTATCTGTACCAACCCGAGAGCTATGGCATGATTGGTATAGCCTTTTCGATTGATGATTTCATAGGCGGCCTGTTTGACCTGGTTAAACAGCAGATCCTGGTCGTCTTTTTCACAGGATATCCGGCTCATGGCACAATAGTGGTCAAACCCCATGCCTGCTATATTGACCTGGCTCCAGACCGGCACCTCGGTATCTCCGTGTTCACCGATCACAAAAGCCTGCACATTTCTGGCATCCACCCCGCAGTGGCGGCTCAGCAGAAAACGAAAACGGGCGGTATCAAGCACAGTGCCCGAACCGATGACCCGATTCATGCTAAACCCGGAAATCCGATGCGCCACACAGGTCAGAATATCCACGGGATTGGACACGATCAGCAGGATACCCGGATCCTGTCTCGCGATTTCCGGGATGATGTTTTTAAAAATTTCCGTATTTTTCCGGACCAAATCCAGGCGGGTTTCTCCGGGCTTCTGGGCGGCACCTGCGGTAATGACCACGATATCTGCGCCCCGACAGTCCGCATAGGTTCCTGGATGAATCTTTGTCGGCCGTACAAACGCCATCCCGTGATTCATATCCATGGCATGACCTTCGGCGATTTCCTGATTCCGGTCGATTAACACAATTTCAGAGGCCATGCCGGTGGTCATTAGAGCAAAAGCAAACGTGGCGCCCACCTGTCCGAGCCCCACGACTGCGATTTTTCGGGAAGTGCCGATGTCAAGGGGCTTTTGGGCAAGATATCGATCCGGATTACTGGAAAATGCCTCCTGGCATGCCCGGGTGCAAAAGTGATAAGTCTTTCCCAAATAGCTGAACTTGTGTTGAGCGCTTCGGTCATCAACCTCCATGCCGCAAACCGGATCTCTTGTCATTTTGACTCCTTTTCTTCATAGAGATTGGCGGGATCCTGTTAGGATTATGACCGGAGGTATCTAAGGGGCATGTTCTTTAACATAACTTTGGTCCTGCAGGTTGGCAAACCGGTGAAACATTCATTCTTCCCGGCCGCCCCATTGAGAAAAGCAACTCCCCAGGAAATTTGGGAAGCCACGTAATGACCCTTTGCCTGGTTCCCGGCGGGGAAGCCATGGTTGCTATGGATCAGCCAGATGTCGCTGATCCCAAACAGGTGGTGAAGGCTGAATTTGTGGCGGAAAAATATGGCTTCTGCCGGGGGAAGTGTTGAAAGGCTATGAACCTGTCGTCTACAGGGATGGAAAGTGGAAGATAAAACCGGGGGCGGCTTCAATCCCGGTTGTACGGGCCACTCCCACCGGAGCTATGGCCTATGCCGGGGTGGGATTCAGGAGCGTGGCCAAGCTGCCGTCAAAGGACTGGTAGGCCAAAATATAACGCATGGGCTGTGAGGTCTGGCGCGTCCATGCCCCAGACCTCGTCGTGCTAGATGCGATTGCTGGCGCTTTCTGTGTTCATTTAATGTCAGCTCCGCTATCCCAATCCCACATCGAGTAGCATCATCACCGCAAAGCCCGTCATGGTTGCCATGGTCACCAGGTCAATGTTTGCCTGGTTCCGCTGAGATTCCGGAATCAGTTCTTCCACGACTACAAAAATCATTGCGCCGGCAGCAAAACAAAGGGCATAGGGCAGAATGCTCTGCATGTGCAGGACAAATGCGGCCCCAAGTACCCCCGCAATCGGTTCGACGATGCCCGACGACTGCCCCATCAGGAAACTCTTTGTACGGCCCAGCCCTTCTCTTCTCAATGGCAATGACACCGCCGCCCCTTCGGGAAAATTCTGGAGGCCGATTCCGATTGCCAAGGCTATGGCACCGCCAAGCGTAGCAGAAGAAAGATTGGCTGCCACAGCCCCGAAAGCCACGCCGACCGCAAGACCTTCGGGAATATTGTGTAAGGTGATGGCAAGGACCAGCAGCGTGCTTCGCTGCCAGGATGTCTTGATCCCCTCGCTTTGCGCCTTCTCCAGACCTATATGAAGATGGGGGAGGACACGGTCTGTCAGTCTCATGAAAAACCCTCCAACCATAAATCCGATGACGGCTGTCAGCCAGGGAATTTGCCCCATCTGTTCCGCCATTTCAATCCCTGGTGCGAGCAATGACCAGAAGCTTGCGGCAATCATCACGCCAGCCGCGAAACCAAGCATCGAATCCATGACTTTGGGCTTTACATTTTTCGCGAAAAAAACGATCGCAGCTCCCGCAGCAGTCAAGCCCCATGTGAAGAGCGTTGCCATCAGCGCTTGTGTAATGGGGTTGTATTGTTCTAAGAAGTCAATCATATCGTTTCTCTCAAAATATCGCCAACCGCTAAATTAAGCGGCGCCCTGACAAGGGCGTCCGGTAGACGGCCGCCATACCGGGAACGTACTAAGTGCCCCAACGAAAACCAGGATTTTTTCTCACGCTCAAGGAAGGCGAAAATTCTTACCGCAAACATACCCGAAGTATTCTGAAGATTACAATTTGACAATTTGAGCCTGACACAGATATTGGCAAAAAAAAACGATTTTCGTTCAGGCACTTTTTGAGCGACTGGTCGGGCACCTATCGGGACAGTTCCTGGCGTGATTCGACAGGAGTCCACTCAAATGTGGCAAGGGACCAAGGCTATCGTATGGCCATCAAAGAAATACCGCAGAATTGCACGAATCTCAGTCATTGCTGATAAAATGCGGCTGTGAACAAAATTCTCAACAAAATGGTTGGATATGTCTGCAAGCAGTTGTTCCTGAAAGCCCTTGCAGTGATCGGTCCCATCCTTTACAGAATAAACCGATATCGGTTCTTCTTGGCACACTGATGCGACAGCGGAACTCAGATCCCTGTGAATTGGGTTGTTATGAGCCATATATTCAGTGATCCCAAGACCTTGAGCTTATCTTGCCACGATAATAAATAAATTTATTATGAGTTGAATATCATTACTATCTCTGGATGACCTGTGTGCTCATCAATTTGTTCTTTATTTGATAACTTGATCAATATCTGATTTTTCGAATTTTCTTATCATGGCTTTTTATGTACTCATAACATGAATTTCAGTGATCATTTATTTGCCAGCAAAGCCTGATGCGGCTAATTTCATAATAACGGTCGGCACCCCTGCTGTATTTGGCCCGCCATCCTTAACATCAGCAAAACCTGATTCTGTATATAGCTTTCTTGCAGGCTTTCCTTCAGGAACTGATTCATCAAATGTCTGTACAAATATATCCGCTTTAGGATTCAGTTTACTAATTGCGAATTTAAGCAACTGCCGGCCAAATCCCTTTCTGCGACACTGTTTTGAAACTGCAAGCCATACTATTTCGTTTGACTCTTTTGAGATAATAATACCACCTTTTAACATTCTCTCCTTTTTATTCAGATTTGATCGAATGCAAAAAGCTCTTTCGCATTTGATTGCCTGCCTTAAAGCTTCTTGAAAAGCGATTTCGTCAGCCATAGGTCCGAAAAGTGGCTCGACTTCTTTTACCAGCACAATCCATGCATCAAAATCAATTGGATTTGAACAGTCAATATCCATCTTAATTTTATACCTTTGTATTTGCGCATAATGACCAGGCGCAGCGACGCTGAAAAGGCGACAGCTTTTTTAGCGTCCGGATAGAGCACCTTGTTTGGCAGGCTTTCATTTTCCGGGTAACTTAGCAAAGAAACTCTTACGCATGGTCTGACGCAAGCACGATGAATTGTTCTTCTAAAATATAAGGACACTCCTCATCATGCTTGAAGCCTACCAAGGCTTGCGCGACCTTCAGGGGAATTTCGAAAATGTAATCGACATCCGCCTCGCCTCCGCCTTCTCCAGTAGCGGGCATTGTCAGCCATAGTCATGGAAGGTCCTGCTCAGCAACTCCGCGAATCACTTTACAGGGGTTGCCGGCAGCGAAAACGTCCTTGGGGATGTCTTTAGTCACAACACTCCCGGCTCCAATTACGGAGCGCGGGCCAATTCGTACTCCTGGGCAAATGATCGCTCCGCCACCTACCCACACGTCTGAGCCAATCTCTATCGGTTTTGCGAACTCTTGACTTCTGCGGAGCTTCGCATCGAAAGGATGAGTTGCTGTGTAAATCTGCACAGCCGGACCAAAAAGCGTGTAGTCGCCGACAATCACACGGGCCACATCTAGTACGACACAGTTGAAGTTAAAGAACACCCGTTTACCAAGTTCTATATTGATTCCATAATCGCAAAAAAACGGCGGTTGCATCCATACCGTGTCACCGCCCCGGCCAAACAACTGGCAAAGGATATTCCGGCGCTCCTCGTCCTGCCCCTCGCGGGTTAAATTAAGGTCTTGGCAGAGGTCCCTCGCACGGTTGCGTGCCTGGACAAGTTCCGGGTCGAGGGGGTTGTATAGCTCTCCGCCCAACATCTTTTGCCATTCAGAGGCCATATTCCCTCACTTAATTGCTACGTCTCACAATAAGTGACCCCAAAAGTCCAACAATAAATGACTGTAGATGGGGTTAACCAGTATCAGTCAACCCCATCTTATAGATTAT
>NZ_JBSRLA010000092.1:0-9950 GCF_055149105.1 Desulfosalsimonas sp.
TCTGGATTCGCAGGGCTATATTGTTACCAACTACCATGTGATTAAAAATGCCGACCAGATTAAGGTCAAGCTGCAAAACGGAGACGAATATGCCGCTGAAATCATCGGCAGTGACCCGCCCACGGACCTGGCTCTGCTTAAAATAGATCCTGAAAAAACGCTCCCGGCCTTGGAATTGGGGAATTCAGACAAGATGAAGGTCGGTCAGTGGGTCGTGGCGATCGGCAACCCGTTTGGTCTGGATCATACGGTCACGGCCGGCATTATCAGTGCCAAAGGGCGCGTGATCGGTGCCGGCCCGTACGATGATTTTATTCAGACCGACGTCTCGATTAATCCCGGCAACAGCGGCGGTCCGTTGCTCAACATGGACGGCGAGGTCGTGGGAATCAATACGGCGATCCTGCCCCGAGGCGAAGGCATCGGCTTTGCAGTCCCTTCAAGTATGGCAAAGGAGGTCATAGAGCAACTGAAGGAAAGCGGAGAAGTCACCCGGGGCTGGTTGGGCATTGGCGTACAGGAGCTAAATAAGGAGCTGAAAAATTATTATGATGTTGAACATGGGGTTCTGATAACCCGCGTATTTCCTGACGATCCGGCGGATAAAGCCGGCCTCAAGGCCAACGACATTATTATGTCAATAAACGGGGAAAAGGTTGCTTCCGCCCGCGAACTTTCCAAGCTGATTTCCGATTTGCCCGTTGGGGAAAAAGCGGCAATTAAGGTCCGCCGGGGAGATGAAACCCAAACCTTCCGGGTCAAAATTGCAAAACGGGATGAAATGGCTCCCGGCGCCAAAGGAGACAGACAGGAAGATGAAGAATCTGCGAAATTAGGGTTGGCGGTTTCGGACATCTCGCCACAGTTGGCTGAAAGGCTGAATATCAGCCCCAAAGAAGGGGTCATCGTGGTTGAAATAAGGCCCGGAAGCAAGGCGGATAAAGCGGGAATCCAGGAAAAGGACATTATCAAGGAGATCAACCACAAACCGATCAGTTCGGTTACGGATTGCAGGAAAATTATTGGAAGCATTGAGGAAGGAAGCAAAATCCAGTTCCTTATCAAGCATCCCGGCGCCGGACTTGCCGTGGTGACACTCACCAAATAATTCTCCTGTCAAAAACAAGAGCCGGATCCGGCTGTTGCTTTTCCAACCGGTCCGGCTCTTGAAAAGCAGTTCTCCCGCCTGAATCCACAAGAATTGATATAAAAACAATATGTTCCTTGACATGGCGGAAACTGGTAATCAGATTTGAAACCGAACAGGTCAATAAGATAGGATAATCTTTTACACAGAGGATGAGGGGTGAGTACGTCCCTCGGTTACACTGTTGTAATCCAGATATGCATAAGGAGGTTGGCTTATGAAACGTGCTGTAATAGCCGTTATTTCTGTTTTTGCCGCAGTTGTTTTTGCCGCCACCGCATTTGGGGCACAAAAGCCGTCCTTTGATCAAGCCGACAAGAACAACAACGGGAAGGTAAGCATCCAGGAAGCCTTCAAAGCGGGAGCGGAAAAGGGCAGCGCCAAGCTTAATGATCTTGATGACAACGGGAAGCTCACAAAGAATGACTGGGAATACGTGGATATGAAAAAAGAGGGCAAAAAGAAAGAATCCATCGAGCCTGAGCAAGGTTAATCGCTTGGTTGGGCCAAGTGAAAAAGGTTTGAGAAGCTGATACAGACAATTTATCCATGGACTTTCAAGGCACCCCGGGAGATCACCGGGGCCTTTGGGCTTCTGAACCTTTCGGGTGTGACTTTCTTTCCGGCTTTTTTCTTTTCCTGCCCCAGCGCAGCCCCAGGCTCAGCGCGAATATGAACAGTGCGACAGCGAACAAAAACCAGTTCTTTTCCGCTGCCGCCCCTGTCATGGCAACGATCGGCAAAGTTATAAGACATTCCGTGCCCCAGTTGAAAAGCAGGAATCTGGGATAGGGGATCTCGGTCATTGCCAGAAGATAAGTTTTTAGAGCGTACGGCGGACCGGGCATTAGCAGGAAGCCGAACATTGCCAAACCGGGGCGGCGCGTTTGAAGCAATGGAATGTGGTAGCCTTTTCGGGTTAAAAAACGGGTCAGCGGTCCACGGAGGAAGGTCCGGGTCACTGCATAACAAATCGTCATATGCACCGGCAGCACAAGAAATGTCAAGGCCATGCCGCCCCATATGCCGAATCGAATCCCCGCCAGTGCCAGAAAGAAACTGATCGGAAAACCCAGCGGCGGAAAAAGGATCATAGCAGCTATAAAAAAGGATGGTGCCGAGGGTTTTTTCAGAAGAATTAAAAAGTGCCGGATAAAATCAGCCACTTCAAGCTTGGGAGAAGAATAGACGTACAGAGTGGCCGAGGCTACCAATAACGCGGTAAGAGCCAGTGAAAAAAGAAAAAGGTGCCTTCTGCCGATCAAAAATGTATTCATAGAAAGGCTTAACCGAAAATTGTCGGCGAAAAAGTTCGGGGCGGGATTTCTTCAAAGTCCATTTATCCTGCCCCTCTATCGAAGTATTCCGGAATCAAGTGGATCCATTAATTATTCCGTAAAGCCAAGAAAAATAGAGACTTTTCAGTCCCGAGTACCATTGGAATGCGGGTTGCGCCTTCTTTTTTGTCATTTTTTACAATACCCCGAAACGCATTACAATAGCCGTTTTGAAGACCTTAAAACGGATAGTAGGCTTGGCTCCATTCAAATCTGACACTTGCCGATTGTTTTAGGTGGTTTCACAGCTATCCTTTCTGAAAGCACTTCTTGCCACGGCATTCTCAAGTGCGACTTCTTTGCCGTATCTGCACCTTGATTCTGATATTCCTCATCTGCGCTGGTAGCACTCCTGCTAGACCATTTCCAGATCTTCGAAATGGTTCTCCACGCATTTAGAAGCAAATAATTTTCCCTTGACATTCAATATCGTATGATAAAAAGATAATAACCTGGCAAACCGACTTGTAAAAGTGGTGTTGGCCAAAAAAGCAGGTTTTGATTATAAGCAAGGCGATCAAGAACTCTAAGGATTATGAAACTCAAATCCATCCCAACGCGCGGTCGAACCCTGGATCATGCGGCCTCTGTATACGACACCTTGGAGCCAGTTTTGCTGCTGGGAAAACAGGCCGAATACGACCGGCGATTGCTTTCCCTGCTGAATCCGGTGATTTCTGATCGCGTCCTGGATTTAGGTTGCGGTACGGGTGTTTTGACCCGGGTTATCGGCGACAAGCTGGATGCGGGTGCAGGTGGTGAGTCTGTAGGTATAGATGCAGCGGCCAGGATGATCGCCGTGGCCCGCAAAAAACGTGCATCAGAAACCTGCCGATTTGAAATAATGGCGGCCGAAGGCCTCGCCTTTGATGATGCCACCTTCGACGCCGTGGTTTCCAGCCTCTTTTTCCATCATGTCCAAATAGACCTCAAGCAAAAAGCACTGGCCGAAGCTTACCGCGTTTTGAAGCCTGGAGGGCGCTTGGTCATCGCGGACATGCACATCCCTACCACCTGGATGGGAGCTTTGGTGTCCCATGTATCCCGCTGGTTTTTCATGCAGCCCCAAATAGGAGAGAACATCCGGGGAGTTCTGCCAGAAGTGATTGCCGCAGCCGGGTTCGTGTATCCGGAAATCGTGGCCACCTATTTCGGATATATTTCCGTGTTCAATACCCGGAAGCCGAAAGCCTGAATATGAAAATCGATGATGAAATGTCTGCCTGCATTCAACAGATGGAGCAGGCGCCGGCTTTCAAGCAGCTGTTGCTGGAGCTGCAGGAAGGCCTGAGCCTTTACTGGCAGACAGCTGGCCAGATCCTGAAAACATGCGGCGTAACCCTGGCAGACCCCACAGAGGCCTTTTTTTCCTTTCGAAAAAACTTCTTTTCCCTGTTGTTTATGTATTCCTATATGCATGCGGGCATCGCCCGCCCTCGCCGCATTCTCTACGGAGCCATCCTTCAGTGCCTGCGGGGCATGGTGACGGGTTGCGACAATCTGCTGGACGAAGAATACAAGCCCACCCTGGAAACCGATATCCCGGTCAGCGGGCATCGGTTCCGTTCGGTGGTGGACATTATGATTTCCGACCGGGTGCTCTTTCGAATCCTCCTGGAGGCCGCGTTGCGGCAGGAAATTTCCGAAAACCAGGTCCTGGCCGCATCCACTGCATCCATGAAAACCATGACCCGCAGCGGGATCGAAGAAGCAGGGGAAGAGGCCGGTATTTCGGATATCCTGGCACCTGAAGCGATCCTGCAAACGATCCATCATTTTAAAACCGGACTCCTGTTTCAATCTCCATGGGATGTCCCCCTGACCATCGAAGCGGTGGCCGAAAAGAAGTTAACCCCCTTGCTGAACGGGCTTTATAGTATCGGTCTGGGCTGCCAGATCATGGACGACATGGTGGATATGGCTGCGGATATCAAAGCCCGCAAGCACAACTACGTGGTCTCCCTGGTGCACCATGGGGCAAGTCAGATAGAAAAAGAGCAACTGACCAAGGCTATGACGTCGGCTCACAGGGATCATCAGGGAACCGGCCTTATAAGCTGTTTTCCGGTGGCGGCCAGGCAGTCACTGCAAAAGTCTCACAGATTCCTGACAAAAGGCTTGAGCGCTCTCTTTGCCGAGAAAGATCAGGTCCTTGTGCCCTCCGCCATCCGTTTTTTGGGAAAAAGGATCGGAGTGTATCCTCTCGTTAACGGAATGATAGAATGAAACCCGGCTTATCCGGTTTCTGGACACGTATCGCTTTTCTGTTTCTCATCCGCTCCGGCCGTATAACCGCAGCCCTTTCATTCATGGTGGTCACAGCCGTGGCTGCCCTGATCTTCCTCTCCGCCCTGGCCGTGGGCGTCGAAGATGCCATGCTTCGTAACACAGTGGGTTTGTTTTCAGGTCATATTACGGGGTATGAGTTGCCCGCTTCAGTGCAGCGCGAAAAACTCCTTGCCCCGGGTGTTCATGCCGTCTTGAAACGCACCTGCCTGCCGGGTATGCTTTCTATGCGCAGCATTTCCCACCCCGCAACCCTGTGCGGGGTGAACGCCGCACGGGAATCCGCTGTTACGGCCCTTGAAAAAAAGATCAGCAAAGGACGCTATCCAGCACCCGGCCGGCACGAGATCCTGATCAGCCGCGATTTGGCCGAAATATTCAACGTCCGGATCGACGATGTATTGCGATTTTCCCGCCAAACGAGCGGCCACACCATCGATTTTTCAGTATCGGGCATCTATCAGGCCGGCCTTCCGGGCTTGGATCGCGGCCTCACCTTTTGCCCGCTGGACGTGATCCCCGCAAAGGACGCCTCCTGGTCCGCCGCCGTATTTCTTAACGACGGCGTCGAACCCGATGCCATTCTGGAAATCTACCGGCAGCGTTTCTCAGAGCCGGTTCGTTTCGAATCCTGGGAGTCGCAGATGCCGGGTCTGCGGCAACTCATCGAACTGGAAGCCATATCCATGGTCATCATAATTTTTCTCGTTTTCGGCGTCGTGGCCATCGGCATTGCCTGCTCCTTTGTGATTTTTATCATTCGCAACATGCGGGAATACGGCATCATGAAGGCCATGGGGGTCACCACCGCCGAAATGTCGTTGCTCATCGTGATCAAGGTTGTCCTGATGAACTTCATGGCCTGTGCGGCAGGGGTCTTAGCCGGAATTCTGGCCGTTTGGGGAGTTGCCCAACTGGGCGGCATCGATCTTACCGCGTTTACGTCCCACAACCCTTATTTCGCCGTATCCGGGGTCATTTATCCGCGGCTGACAGCTTTTTCAATGTGGGCACCGCCGGCTGTTGCACTGATGTTCAGCCTGTTGGCAGGAATATGGCCAGCAGCACTGGTCGCCCGCAAGCGGGCAGCCGACATTCTGAGGTGGATATAGGACATGATCGCGCTTTCCCATATCACAAAGACTTTCCGATCCGGACGGGGGCTGGTCAATGCCGTGGTCGATGTCTCGTTGAATATTTATGCTGGGTACTTCGCCGCAATAATGGGCAAATCCGGCTCCGGCAAATCAACGCTCCTCAACTGCATCGGGGGCCTTGAAATGCCGGGGCAAGGGGAAATCTCCTGTTTTGGCACTCCCATCAACCGCCTCAAAGCGGGTAAATTGAGCCGCTTTCAGCGGCGCCACGTGGGCTTCGTTTTCCAGCGGGGCAACTTGCTTTCATACCTGACAATTGCCGAGAATATCGGTTTACCGTTAACCTTGAACGGCATTGTCGGGCTGGAGCGCACTCAAAGGATCAAGCGTCTGCTGGTCGGCATCGATCTCGAAGCTGCGGCAAAAGCACTCCCGCATGAATTGTCCGGCGGTGAAATCCAGCGGGTGAGTATGGCCCGCGCCATTGCCCATCATCCAAAGCTTCTTTTGGTCGATGAGCCTACCGCCAATCTGGATACGATCAGCGGGACCCAACTCGTCCAACTCATGCGAAACCTGGGCAAGGAAAACGGATGTACCATCATTATGGCCACCCACGATCGGGACATCACCAACAGGGCGGATATGCTCATCACGTTAAAAGACGGTCAGGTTATCAGTGAGGAGGAACGATAATGAGAATAAAGCGCATTATTTTATTGATCATGGCAATGATGATTTTAGGCGGCTGCGCTTACCGACACTATTTGGGACTGCACGGCCCTTCGGTACGTAATCACCCTGAAATTCACGAAGGGGTGACTGAAGATGTCGAGTGCCTGGGATGCCATCACCCGGAAAGGGACCCGGTTGGACCGCCCACCTCTCACGCGCAATTCGCGGGTTGCCTGAAGTGCCATAATGATACAGTGAAATGATCGCAGTTCCCATAGAGATCGTGCGAGTGGTTATCCTTCGGCATGCAAATCTTTCGATCACCCAGCGGTATCTTAGAAAAGTCAGTTTTTTGGGCTTTGTTAATACCGGCTTTTTATCAATTGGGCATGCGGTGTGTTTTGAGATTTAAAAATCCACCATAACTTGCCAGCCCGGACAGTATTCCTGGCTTTTCCCAAATGTGTACTTTGAATCCGCCATTCCTTAGATCCGCCAAATCCTGAATGCTGCCCGAGCATGACGGCATGGTGCATTTTACAAGATCGGGAAACTTTGGTTATAAAATCCAGCGGGGTCCAATTTCTGGCGAATTTTTGCATCAAAATCCCTTCCACCATTACAATTTGCGTCCGGGAGCCCAGACGCTTTACCTGCAAAACCGGATAAAATGAAAAATCCGTTAGTCGCCGTGAAATGCGGCCGCAAACCCTTTTTTTATGCTGTGCCGGCCACAATGCGTGCCAATCATGGTTTTGACGGCCATCTGTGATCGGACATCATTTGCCGCCCTGTGTCAACTGTATTGGGATTTTCTGTCAGCCGGCCGCTGATATCAAATCTTCAACATGCATGTTCGGGTCCACAAACCCGGAAACATTTTTAAAAAGACTCCAGGTTTTCAGGAAATTTTCTTCAAAGCACCGGCCTTCCATGTACTTGCGCGCCGCCTGTTTCATCCGGGCGGTTTCAGCGGTATTGTGATAAAGCCTGCTGATGACCGCCGCAATGGCCTCCAGGTCAAAAGCCGGCACCACAAATCCGGTTTTTCCCGCAATCAGGTTTTCCTGAGGGCCCCCCTGGTTTGATACCACCACAGGCAGGCCCGATGCCTGCGCTTCCAGGACCACGTTGCCGAATGTGTCCGTGTTGGAGGGAAACACAAACAAATCGCTGGATGCATAGGCCCTGGCAAGCTTCTCTCCGGTGAGTTCACCGGTAAAAAAAGCGCGGGATCTGCTGAGCAAAGACGCCATCTCCTGTTTGTAGGGGCCGTCTCCCACGACGATGAGGTCAATGTTTTTCTCCTGCAATTGCGGCTGTTGAAATGCCCGGACCAGCACCTCCAGGTTCTTTTCCTTTGAAATCCGGCCCACGTAGAGGATTTTCATGGACTCTTTGTCAAGGCCATAGCCTGATTGCCAGAATTCGCTGCGTTTGTCGGGATGAAAGCGTTGAATATCAATGCCCCGGGGATAAACCCTTATTTTGTCATGGTTCAACCCTTTGGCGGCCAGTTCGCGGCCGGTGGCTTTCGAAGGTACGTATACAAGGTCCATTTGATTGTAAAACCAGATCATGGCCTTCCACATCAGGTCCTCGATATCGTTGTCACCGGTGAGTTCGGCCGCGTACTGGGGAAAGGCCGTGTGATAGGTTCCATAGAGGGGAATATTCAGGGTGCGGGCAATGGCCAGGGCACAGAGTCCCACCGGGCCGGGGGTGGCCGTGTGAATCTGCGTGATGGCGTTTTCAAAGCAAAAATCCAGCATTTTCAGAAACGGCGGATAATACAGTTTGAGTTCCGGATACTCCGGAAGTTGATAATGACCAATGGGATTGAAATTCACAGCACCGCCGGTATCCGTGTCAGGATGACAGGTGATCACCGACAGGTCTTTGCCGTTTTTTCGGGCCGCCGCCAGCTGCATACGTATGGTCAGGGCTACCCCGTTGGTTTCGTGAAATGTATCGGTGAACAGGGCCACTTTTGGTTTTTCGGTCCTGATGGCCGGACTTTTGCCGATGCAGTGGTTGTGGCAGGCCTCGGCAAACCGGCGGTCCCGGGTAAACAATTGATAGGCCATAAAGTAAGGGGCCACCAGGGTGTAGACGGATCCGGCCGATCCAATCGTCTGGAAAATGTTAAACAACCTTGCCTGGGAAAGGCTGCTAAGTGTGGTCTCGGCCAGGGTTTGCATGATTTCTTCCGAGACTTCATTGACGAAATGAAACCAGATGTTTTCCTTCTCCAGCCCGTTTGTCCCCGGAGTGCGAAGCATTTTTTGAATCTGTGTGTTCTCGGCAAGAAAGGCACGGCCTTTTTCCTGGATCAGGTCTGTGATGCCGGCGCTTTTGCCAAAGGGCAATGATAATGAATGGCGCCGGGAAATCACAAAATCCTGGAGCCGCGTAATGAGTTTTCTGTTTCGGGATGGTTCGTCTTTGGTGGTCAAAGCGCGGTCCACAAACCGGAACAGGGGGTCTTTGTCCACATGGCCGTGGAGATTGAAAGCGGATTTATAGTATTGGTAGGCAATGCCGTAGAGGTTGTGGGCCATGGTTTTGGGCGTGGCCGGTTCTCCCTGGGCCGAGCTTTTTCCCGCCCGGAGTCCTTGAAAAAATTCTTCCCTGGTGCCGGCTCCGGAAACCACGGTATGCATTCGGGCAATATTTAATGAGGAATGGTCGTCAGATCCGCCGGTAATGTTTTTTTTCCAGAAGTTATCGCCCAAAGGAACCATGTTGTGCTTGTCTGCCAGTTTTTGGAGCTTCCCGGGACCCAGCTGCCTGAGCACTGATTCGAGCACCCGGTTCTGGTAGTTGTCCCTGGAGCCGTTTAGCTCAAAGTTTTTAAACAGCAGCAGCATTTTCTCAAAATGGGCAAGGGTGAGCCTGTGATTGATGTCAAACAAGGGGTGGGCCAGCACATGGGCAATGGCCTGGTCGCTGAGGTATGAAACCAGTTCATAAACATTTTTTCGCAGACGGGAAATATCCTCATGCTGTGCCTCGGTGATATCCAGGGCCAGCACGTGAATTTTGCAATTGTCCTCCGGAAAATAGGTTGTGATCTCCTCGCTGACAAATGTATCCGGCAGGTGGGCAATCTCCAGACTCCCGTTGATGGTGTTGTGGTCGGTGATGGTCACCAGGTCCATGCCGCGCTGCTTTGCCACTTCGTAGACCCGGGCCGGGGCCGTGAAACTCTCCGGGCAGCTCAGCTTCTGGAGAATCCAGTGCGACGGGCGGTCAGACATTTTTGAATGGACGTGTAAATCCGCCTTGAGTTGTTTTTTTGTCATTGTCCAGCAATTCACGGTTACTACTAATCTAATCAGCTTATTGGCTTTTTGAAGCGAAAAGAACGGATTTTGAAACCTGATTATAGCAGAGAAAACAGATAAT
>NZ_JBSRLA010000093.1:0-9175 GCF_055149105.1 Desulfosalsimonas sp.
AAAAGTCTGATTTCAGATGGTGCCGTAAAAAGTTCAAGATCAAGGCTTGCGCAATTTCGAAGAATGCAGCGTACTTATCCGTACGTGAAATTCTGAGAAGTTGCGCATAACGCAGATATTGGACTTTTTACGGCGCCATCAAGGTTCAAGGTTACAGAATCATCTTTGAAATCACCTCGTTCATGATTTCATGGGTGCCGCCGCCAATGGAATAAATCCGGTTGTCCCGGTACAGACGCTCCACCAGGTGACCCCGGATAAACCCGTATCCACCGAAAATCTGGGTGGCGTCAAATGTCACTTTGTTTGCCACCTGGGAGGCAAAATTTTTGGCCATGGAGACTTCGGCAACCTTATATTCCCCGGCATTGACCATGGCTGCCACCCGGTAGGTAAACTCGGAGCTGGCCTCCACCCGGGTGGCCATTTCCGCAATCTTGTGGCGGGTCACCTGGAAGCCGGTCAGGGTTTTTCCAAAGGCTGTTCGCTGCCTGGCATATTTGATGGCTTCCTCCAGGCACATCCGGGAAATCATGTTTGACTGAACAGCCATGGCCAGCCGTTCGGACTGGAAATTTTCCATCTGATAGTAAAAGCCCTTGTTTTCCTCGCCTATGCGGTTTTCCACGGGCACCCGGCAATCATCGAAAAAAATCTGTCCCGTGTCCGATGTCCACCATCCGGTTTTTTTGAGTTTATCCGATACGGAGTATCCGGGGGTGTCAGCCTCGATGACCAGCAGGCTGATGCCGTGGGCCCCTTCCCCGCCCGTTCTGACCGCACATGTAATCTGGTCCGCATTGATGGCCGAGGTGATAAAGGTTTTGCTTCCGTTAACAATGTAGCAATCCTTGTCGCGCACTGCCGTGGTCTGCAGGCTGGCCACGTCTGATCCGCCCCCGGGCTCGGTCACGGCCAGGGCAGCCACCCGGTCGCCGGCTACCACAGGTTTGACAAATTTTTCCTTTTGCTCGTCTGTGCCGTATTTGATCAGCGGCGGAAGGGCAATGCCATGGGAGTACAGGCTGGCCACAAGACCCGGAGACCCGCCGCGCATAAATTCCTCGTTGACCACAATTTCCTCAAACAAATCTCCCCCGGCCCCCCCGACGTCTTCCGGGTAAGACACGCTGCTGTAGCCCAGTTCGCCCACTTTTTTATACAGATCCCGGGGAAAGCCGCCTTGTTCTTCCCAGTCGTCCACAAAAGGCGCAATTTCTTTCCGGACAAACTCACGAACCGCATTTCGAAGCATGTCGTGCTGTTTGGTGAAATATTTCTGGTAAAAACGGCTGTCTGCGGGATCTTGCTTTTTTTTCATTTTTCCCCTCTCCCTTCCTGATCCGGCTCCTCGAACAGGTTGCTGACCCCGCCGGCGATAAAGGCAACCGCATCCCTTCCGATATCGGTAAGATCTTCGGCCCGGTCCTGCCAGAGAAGATAATGGTAGGCCACCCGCTCATAGATGCCCATGATGCTTACGGCAATGACTTCAGCGGAAAACCGGCCCTTAAAGGCCACGGCCTGGTTGCGGCTGACCGTGTTTAATGCCTTCAGTACATCGCTGGTGCATTTATCAAAAATCAACTTGCGGCGCTGCTCCACAAGCTCGCTTTTGCCCACCGATTCCCGGAATAAAATCGCTGCCTGCTCCGGGTAATTGGCGCAGAAATCTTCAAAAAAGGCATGCCCCGCCCGTTTAAAACCCTCAAGGGTACCTCCGTTGGCCTTAAATTCCCGGCCCAGAATGGATCGCAGGAGATAGCCGATTTCGTCCATCATCCGGATCAGCAGATCCTCCTTGTTTTTGAAGTAAAAATAAACCGCGCCCACTGATACTTCGGCTGCATCGGCAATCTGCTCCATGCCGGCTTTGTGAAAGCCTTCTTTGGCAAAGAGGGTTTCCGCAGCCCGCAAGATGGTCTCCACCCGTTTTTCTCTTTCCCGCTGACGGCGAAGGGCGGATTTGGTCATTTTTTTGGGATCATCCCCGGATTTTTTTACCGGCATCTCAATCCTTTCTATTCCCGGTAACCCAGCTCGGCATCGCCGATTTTCACCCGGGCAATCTCTGTTGAAGTGCCTGTGACCTGGTTATACTTGGCGCACCTGTAAGCTGTCTGTGCCCGGTTGCCTTCCACACAGCCTGCCGCCCCCATAACCTGCAAAGCCTGGCTGCAGATCTGCTCTGCTGATTCAGTGCAAAAAACCTTGGCGCACCACATCAGCTCTTGGGCCTCTTTGGGGTTTGTCTCCAGGGTCCAGGCAGTGCGGTATGCCAGCAATTGGGCGGTCTGAAGCAGAGTAAACATCTCGGCGAGCTTAAATCCCATCTCCTGATGGGCGATTACAGGTTTTCCATCGCTTTTATGGGTCTTGGCAAAATCCCTTGCGGTTTCAAAAGCGGCACTGGAAACGCCCAGCCCGGCACCCAGAAGAATCTGGTTTTCCCACATTTTGAGCACTTCCGGCAGGTTTTGCCCGTTATCCGGACAAATCACCTGATCTGCGTCAATCCGGCATCCGTCCAGGCGGATATGGGAAATGGCGGTGCCTTCATAGCCCATGGTTTCAAGGGGGGCGTCAATAAAAAGCCCGGGGCTTGTGCTCTGGATGAAAAACAGGGCAAACCGGTCCTCCAGCATGCCAGCCACTGCAATCCAGTCGGCCACCGGAGCGTTGATCACGTATTGCTTGGCTCCCGTGACCGTCACCTGCCGGCCGTGTTTTTCCCCGAATGTGGCAAGAGACTGGTTTTCACCGTGTGTGAAGGTCTCGGACAAAGCCAGGGCGCCGATCAAATCTCCAGCCAGAACCGGCTTAAGCCACCGGGCCTTCCGGGCGGCATCCCCCCAATCGGCAACCGCCCGTCCGAACAGCCGGGTGCTGGCCTCCACGGCCAGATAGGCTGAAGGGGATCGGCAAGCCAGTGCTTCCATGGCACCCATGAGGCTGAGATGGCCGTTTAGATCTGCTACGGGTTCAAGACCAAGGCGCAGATATGAGGTTTGCGCCAGACTGCCAGTGATCCGGCAAAGCAGGTCTTTGTCCAACAGCGCCTGCCGGTTGTCCGGGTCTGCGTCTGTTGGCAGCCTTTTCAGGGCTGTTGCAACATCTGCAAACAGGGCGGTTTCCAAAGGGGTGAAATCATAATTCATAAGGGCCTTCTCCTCGGGCATTTGATTGCGCCATTTCGCGCATGGCTAAATCAGCCTGGCAATAATCATTTTCTGAATATCGGATGTGCCGCCGCCGATGGGCGCCAGCCGGCTGTCTCTGAAAATGCGTTCCATGTTGTATTCATGGCAGTAGCCGTAGCCGCCAAACAGGACCATGGCATCATTGGCCGGGCCCATGGACCAATCGCCCACAAACAGCTTGGCCACTGCCGCCTCCAGGTGGTTTAGCGGGCGGCCCTGGTCCTTGCACCAGGCAATCCTGTAGGCCAGACTCTGGGCGGCTTCGTAAAAGATGCGGATATTGGCCAGCTTGTGCTTGGTGGCCTGGAATTTTCCGATGGGACGGCCGAACTGCCGGCGTTTTTTGGCATAATCGGCACAGGCATTGAGCATGTACCGGGCGGCCCCCACAAACGGGGACAAAAGCGCGCTGCGATCCCATTCCACGGTCTGAAGCGACATGTTAAACCCCTCGCCTTCCCCGCCCAGAAGATTTTCCGCAGGAATTTCGCAGTTGCTGAAAAACAGCTCAGAGGTCTGGGAGGTGCGCACGCCCATCTTGATCAGCGGGGGGCCGGCCTCAAAGCCTTTGGTCCCCTTTTCCACGATAAAAGCGGAAATCCCGGCATGCTGGGCGCCCGGATCGGTTTTGGCATAAACCACGGCCACATCGGCAATGGGGCCGTTTGTGATAAAAATCTTGCTGCCGTTTAAAACATACTTGTCCCCTTTTTTTTCCGCCGTGGTCCGCATGGAGGCCACATCCGAGCCCGCATCCGGCTCGGTCAGTCCCATGCACCCGATCCATTCCCCGCTGGCCAGGCGGGGCAGGTATTTTTGACGCTGCTCTTCTGTGGCATGGCGCAAGATGGTGTCTGCGCACAAAAAGGAGTGGGCGCCGTAAGCCAGGGTGAGCCCTCCGTCAACACCGGCCTCTCCAAGGGCCTCGCCGGCCATGACCGTGGTGACCACATCGGCTCCTGAGCCGCCGTATTGTTCCGGAAAATGCAGCCCCAGGATGCCGAAGCGCCCCAGTTTACGAAAGGATTCAAAATCAAAGGCCTCGTTTCGGTCGTGTTCCTGAACCCGGGGAACGATTTCCTTTTTGGCAAACCGGATGATTTCTTTTTTAAACATTTGCTGTTCTCTGGTGAAGGCAAAGTCCATCAGCCGCTCCTGTCTGGAAAATTGAGGTATAAGGGGATTCCAAATATTAAAAACTGATGGAATCGTAAAAAGCTTTTTACCGCGTCCGCTGTTGTTGCAGGAAGGAAATCCTGCGGTCGGCGTCAGCTTTTTCGCTCCTGACCGTTTACGGAGTTTTCCGTAAACGCTCAATGTCGCTTACAAACCGACCCCGCCCTTGGACTTCCTTGGAAGTCCCAAATCGGATATGACCGCCAACCAATAAAAAAATAACTTACTGATTTTGCTTAACACTTAACCACTTCAAACTTAACACTGCCTGTAAAAAAGACTTTTTACAGGCTCATTAAAAAATGATTCATAAACAAAATCTGATTCAGATATTAAAATCAGGTTCAGTAAAATGTCAATGCAATTTTAAAAAAAAATGCAATACAGGCAGACAATCATAGCCCAATTGAGCAATTTTCAAATTTGATGGAATCGTAAAAAGCTTTTTACCGCGTCCGCTGTTTGTAAGGAAGAAAGCCCTGCGGTCGGGGTCGGCTTTTTCGCTCCTGACCGTTTTTACGGATTGATCAAATGCCTTTGCTTAAAATTGACAAACCCGCTCTGCCTTGCTCAAACAGTTTGAATTTTTCACGCAAAAACGCTCAATGTCCCTTCAAAAGCCGACCCCGCCCTTGGGCTTTCTTGGAAGCTTTTTACCAGGGCCGCCGCCCGGGACCGAACACTGCAAATAACTTTTGCCGCATGCTTAAAGGCTTTGATTTTATTTTTTTGAACCTTGAACTTTGAACCTTGAACCTTGAACGAAGTTATTTAGAAGAAGGGAGCAAACCGCCACCGGGCCGGCATCATGCGAAAATCATAGAACCAGGCAATAACAGCAACTGTTTTGAAGTTAGAAGAAGAACGGTTGGATTTTCAGACGGCTGCCGGGAATTTTTCCGTAAAGCGTTTTTCTGATTCCGCAGAGCCGATCAGAACCAGTTCATCCCCATGGCGGACAACAATGTCAGGCTCGGGGTTGATGACCAGTTCATCGTGTTTTTTCACCGCCACCACGCTGCAGCCGGTCTGCTCGCGGATCTGCAGTTTCATCAAAGGCTTGTTTTCAAGCTTTCGGGTCACCGTGACCCGAAACACGTTGAGTCCCTCTGAAAGCATGAGCATCTGCTGGGGATGAAGCAGGTTCATGATGGTGGCGGTCACCAGGGAACTGTAGGACAGCACCAGATTGGCCCCGGCCCGGTGCAGGGTGTTGATATTCCGGTCCAGGCTGGCCCGGCTGATGATCTGGACATCCGGCCGGAGCCGGCGGCAATAGATGGTCAGATAAATATTGAGATTGTCATCATGGGTGGTAATGATAATAGAGGGGGTTTCATTGATGCCCGCCCGATTGAGCACTTCGAGATCAGCGGCGCTGCCGTGGATATACCTGGAATCTTTGGAGGCGATCACAGAACGTTTTTCCACCACCCGGAAATCGATCCGCCGGGTTTCCAGAGACCTGGCCACGGCCTGGCCCACCCGCCCGCCGCCGAGCACCACAACGGGTGCATGGTCCCTGGCGCTGCTCTCCGCATCATGGCCGATGGAAGCATCAAATCGCTCCAACTGGGCCTCGGTTCCGGCCAGCACCAATACTGTGGATTCACCCAGAAGACTTTGGGCCGCCGGGATCATGAACTGATTTTTCTCCCAGATCCCCACCACATTCACGCCGGCAGCCTGACGCAGATTGCTTTGAGCCAGGGTTTTGCCCTGAAGCCAGGTGCGCATGACAGGGGCCTCGGCAATCAGCAGCCGGTCAAAGGCGCCGATGACATTGGCTTTCATGCTCACGCCCAGAACACGCCTGGACAAAGCCTTTCCAAGCATCTGGGTAAACCGGAACACATGGCTGCTGCCGGCCAGTTCCAGAATATCCACCGAATCGCCGACATCCGCGTTGGTTACGGTCTTCACCTGGTCGCTGACTTCCCGGATGGTATAGATGATATTGGTGCTGGTGATGTCATCGTTTAAAACCAGGGCCATGGCAGCGGCCTCGATTCGAAGCCGGCGGTAGGTCTCCGGATCATCGAGTTCGCCGACCACCACGTGATAGCCCATATCGTGGAGATCCAGGGCGCTTTGCAGTTCAGGGATCACAATCAAGTAGGCCACAGCGTAGCGCTCAAGTTTTTCAATCAGGTTGACGGCCACATCATCGAAATGCGTCAAAATAACGTGTCCGGAAAGATCATCAGGCACTGCCCGCGGGGCCCTGGCCTTGTTCTGGGCTTCAAGCCAGGGGGCGTAGAAAAACTGAATAAAGGTAAACGGCAGCATGACCAGCAGAAAAACAATGCCGCTTAAAAGCACCACCACGGAAAAAAGTCTTCCCGCATCACTGTGGAAGGTAATATCGCCGAATCCAAGGGTGGACATGGTGGTCAAAGTCCAGTAAAATCCGGTTACCCAGGAATACTGGCGGCCCTCATAAAGCATCAGCATGTGAAACAATATGCTGTAGAGTACAAAAAACAGCACCAGGACCAGGAGAAACTTGACCAGCAGCCGCATATTGCCTTTCTGCTGCCGCTCTCCGAAAAGCAGGGACAATTGTGTGGCCATGGTTTTCATCCAGGGCATCCTCTTGCCGGAAATCAGCGATGGTATTTGTCAATCCGGATAGCAGATTTCCGGTCGCTGGTCCATTACTTATTGTAAGTCCGCAAGTGCGCCCGGATCAAAACCAAAAACAATTGAATTGTTGCGCAAAAACAACTAATTGAAAAACAATAACAAAAACCCCCAATGGAGAACAGATTCATGCAGATCAAAACCACTGAACTGCCGGGCATCGGAAAGCGCTATTCCTTCAAGACCGTTAATGACGAGCAGGTGACCGTGATTTTGCACCACAACGGCAGCCGGGAAATCTACCATTTTGACAAAGACGAGGAGGATGATCCGGATTTCACCCTCAGTCTCACGGATGAAGAAGCCCGTCAGCTGGGCACCATCCTGCTGGGCGTGGATTATCAACCGGTTGCAGATGACCGGGTGGAACTGTTTTTAAAAACAGTGCGTCTGGAATGGCTTCGCGTGGAGGCCGACAGCTGCATTGCCAACCAGAAGATCATTGACAGCCAGATCCGATCCCGGACCGGGACCACGATTATCGGCATCCAGCGCGGTGAAACAATGATCGGCAGCCCGGATGTCAACGAGGTGATCCTGCCCGGAGACGTGCTCATGGTCATCGGCAATCGTGAGCAGACCAAGAATCTCGACAACCTGTGCAAATTATAGGACAAATCGTGGAAACCATCCCTTTTCTTCTGTTTGCCGGGCTGATTCTGTGCACGTTTTTCCTGGTCAGCTTCACTTCACAGAAATTCCGGCTGCCTTCGGTTTTGCTCTACATCATCCTGGGCGTGGCGGTATCGTCTTTTTTCCACGATATCAAGGCCATCCACACGGTGGCGGAAATCGGCATCGTGCTTTTGTTTTTTATCCTGGGCCTGGAATTTCCCCTTGCCCGGATGGTCAGTATTTCAAAAAAAATCTGGCCGGCCGGACTGCTGGACGTGGGGTTAAACATGGGCGGGGCCATGCTCATTGCCATGCTCTTTGGCCTGAGCTTTATTTCTGCTTTTATCATCGGGTCCATGGCCTATGCCACAAGTTCTTCCATCTCAGCCAAGATGCTGGAGGAAAAAAAGCGGTTGGCCAACCCGGAAGCCGAGTTCATCCTGGCCCTGCTGATTTTTGAAGACCTGGTGGCGCCGCTGCTGGTATCGTTTATTGCCGGCATCAATGCGGGCGAATCGCTTTCACCTGCGTTTATGGGCATACTGGTTTCAAAAATCCTGCTGCTGATCATCGGCGCCATTGCCATGGGCCATTACGGGTTTGCCCGGCTCAATCAATTTGTCTCCAAGTATATCCAGCATGATTTTATGCCGCTTCTGGCCGTGGGCGTGGCCCTTGCCTATGCCGGCCTGGCCATATCCCTTGGACTTTCGGAAATTCTCGGGGCATTTCTGGCCGGGGTGATGCTTTCGGAAACCGGCCGATCTCCGGAACTCGAACACCTGACGCTGCCGGTGCGGGATCTGACACTGCCGTTTTTCTTTTTCTGGTTTGGAACAACCATTTATCTGGGCGAAGGGATTTCGTATGTGCCCATGATGGTGGCAATGGCGGCCTGGGCCATTTTCGGCAAGATCCTTACGGCATTTGCCGGAAGCCGCATGTTCGGACTCTCGCCCAAGGCATCTGTAAGGGCCGGATTTTCCATGGTGCAAAGGGGGGAGTTTTCAGCCATCATCGCCAGCATGGCCCCGGCCCAACTGCGGGTTTTCAGCGGAATCTACATTATAATCACTGCGTTTATCGGCGTTTATCTCTTTGGCCGGGCCCCGGCCATCGCCAGGTGGTATGACAAACGGCGCAAGGAAAAACAGGCTTCTTTGTCTGCTCCCAAAGATGAAGCAACAGAATGATTAACAGGAGCTGCTATTTAGTGGCTGAACGAAAACCCTGTTCAGCCAAAACCCGAATATCGAAATCCGAAACAAATACGAATATCGAATGTTGATGGCACCGTAAAAAGCTTTTTACCGCGTCCGCTGTTTTTGCAGGAAGAAAGCCCTGCGGCCGGGGTCAGTTTTTTTGCTCCTGACCGTTTACGGAGGTTTCCGTAAACGCTCAATGTCGCTTCAAAAACCGACCCCGTCCTTGGACTTCCTTGGAAGTCTGATTTCAGATGGTGCCGTAAAAAGTTCAAGATCAAGGCTTGCGCAATTTCGAAGAATGCAGCGTACTTAGCCGTACGTGAAATTCTGAGAAAT
>NZ_JBSRLA010000094.1:0-8786 GCF_055149105.1 Desulfosalsimonas sp.
AATCGTGATCCCGCGGGCCTTTTCCTCAGGCGCCTTGTCAATCTTGTCAAACGGAATAAACTCCGCCCAGCCACGCAGTCCGCAATGCTTGGTGATCGCCGCGGTCAATGTCGTCTTGCCATGGTCAATATGACCGATCGTTCCCACGTTTACATGCGGCTTGTTCCGCTCAAACTTCTGCTTTGCCATCTTACATCCTCCCCATGGTTTTATAGCATCTCATTGGAATCTTTCGAAGTCCCTCTCCTGTAGAGATCTCGGCAAGAGATCGTCGATGCATGGCCAGGCGCAAACCCGATTTTCTCAAGACACGTTTCTCCGGTTCTGCACCCATGCCTTGAAAAAGTTTCAATGGAGCCCACGACCGGAATTGAACCGGTGGACCTCTTCCTTACCAAGGAAGCGCTCTACCGACTGAGCTACGTGGGCCTGATAATCACCGACTGCCGGAAATGTTTCCGGAAATCTTTTTGCAGGGCAGCTTTTATTTAGCAAACGTTTGCCTGATGGAGCGGGAGACGAGAATCGAACTCGCGACATTCAGCTTGGAAGGCTGAAGCTCTGCCAACTGAGCTACTCCCGCCAATTTCCGTTAACCATGCCTGCCGGCCTTCTGCGGTGTTTTTTATCCGGCAAAAAGCCTGCCCTGTTGCCTTGCGCCTTGACTGTCAGATGAATCGCCAGCCATGTAGTCTCTTTGATTCCGCCCCTGCGGAATCTCCTACATTCAACCGTTATTAATGAAGTGGTGGTGGGGGGAGGATTCGAACCTCCGAAGGCTTCGCCGGCAGATTTACAGTCTGCTCCCTTTGGCCGCTCGGGAACCCCACCATCAATAAAACAAACAATTTCTTCTGGAGCCAGCGGAGGGACTCGAACCCCCGGCCAACTGATTACAAATCAGTAGCTCTACCAACTGAGCTACGCTGGCCTGCATTCAATCCGGGCACCAGCCGCGTGTACTTCAAAGCAAGGGCCACGTTCATTCAAAGGTTCTGCGCTCTACCAGAAATTTTTCCGGAATGCAAGCATTTATCGGCCAGACAGCGCAGACATGATTCATATTTTGAAACCGCAGTTGTTAACCTGACCCTTCCTGCCGGTTCGTGATCAATCTGCTATATTTATTATTTTCGTAAAGCCATGTCAAGTAACAAATATCGAAAATCAATGCAAGCAGTTTTTTTCATTGTATTTAGGACAAAGAACGTATCAGGGCAACCAAAAAATGCGCTCAAACCTGGCCCTGCGGCCGCCGTGACACCTGATCCGGCCAATCCTGTGCCAAACAATCAGCTTGACACAAGTTTGCAGCCGGTGATATTTAATTGGTTTACACATTTTATTTCGAAAAAATTGCTGATTTTCAAGCAATTACAAATATTGACAAAAAAGGTGCCCATGCAATCCGTCAAACCGTTCACCCTTGTCCGTAAACTCACTGTGTTTGCTGCACTTCTGGCAATTTCCATGATATTCACCGGTTGCGCCGGCTTGACCGGCCGGATCGGAGATGAGCCGGCCGGTGATACTGCAAAAAACTCAACCCGGGACCACCAGGAACCGGCAGCGCCGGCAGCCGAAGATGAAACACAGGTTGAAGTCCTGCCCTTGTTGAGTTTCAACGGCAGCGAGGAAGAAAATGCCAAGCTGCTGATCGAGCCCGCTCCCCCTGCAGATACCCAGTCCCGGCTGGACAAATCCCTGGAATTCTATCAGGCTGCCCAGGACTACTGGCAGCAGGGAGAGCTGGAAAACGCCTTGGATTCCCTGGACAACGCATATGCGCTGATTTTAACCTCCCCTCCCGCCGAAGACCCGAAACTAAGCCAGCAAAAAGATGACCTGCGGTTTATGATCTCCAAGCGGATTCTTGAAATCTATTCCTCGCGTTATACAACGGTCAAGGGCAATCATAACGCCATTCCCTTCTCCCTTAACGAGCATGTCCAAAAAGAGATCAAACTGTTTACCGAAGGGCCATCACGCACGTTTTTCATTAATTCCTACAAACGCTCCGGACGCTACCGCCCTTATATCCTCGAAAAACTGGAAAAGGCCGGCATTCCCGAGGAGCTTTCCTGGCTGCCGCTGGTGGAAAGCGGGTTTAAAACCAAGGCCCTGTCCAGCGCCAGGGCACTTGGGATGTGGCAGTTCATCGCCTCAACCGGGTACAAGTTCGGCCTTACAAGGGACCGCTACATTGACGAACGCCTGGATCCCTACAAGTCCACCGGGGCCGCCATTGCCTATTTAAAAGAACTCCATGAAATTTTCGGAGACTGGAAAACCGTGCTTGCCGCCTATAATTGCGGTGAAGGCAGGGTCCTGCGCGTGATCCGTCAACAAAACGTTAATTATCTGGATGATTTCTGGGATCTGTATCAGCGCCTGCCCAGGGAAACCGCGCGCTATGTGCCGAAATTTCTGGCGACCATTCATATTGTCAACAACCTGGAAAAATACAACATGGGTCACATCCAGCCGGATCCGCCCATGGCGTTTGAGCTTGTGGAGGTCAAAAAGCAAGCATCCCTGGAAGACATTGCAAAGGCCATTGACGTCAAGCAGGACAAACTGCTGGAGCTGAATCCGGAACTGCGCTACAAGGTTTTGCCGGATGAAACCTACGAGTTAAAGGTGCCCCCTGAAAAAGGGGAAGTACTGCTGGCAAAAATAGACGATATCGAGGAGCATTACCAGAGCCCGCACAACATTGTCTACCACCGGGTGCGGCCCGGAGAGACCCTGTCGGCCATTGCCCGGCGCTACAACACCACCGCCCGGAAAATCGCCTGGTACAACAATATTTACCGGAAAAATTACATTGTCACCGGCCAGCGGCTCAAAATTCCCCAGGCCGGGACTTACGCCGCCCGGGGCCCGCTTCCTGAGCCCTCCCGGACAATCAACTACAAGGTCAAACGGGGTGACTCCCTGTGGGTGCTGGCCAAGCGCTACAACACCACCACAAAACGGATCCAGGCTTTAAACAAACTCAATACCGTTAACCTGCACATCGGCCAGAAGCTCAAAATCCCGGCCGGCAAAAGTGCGGACCGCAAAGCCTACAGAGTGAAAAAAGGCGATTCGCCCTATACCATTGCCAGACGCCATGACATGAGCATGAACAACTTTTTGCAAATCAATGAACTAAACCGGAATTCAAGGATTTACCCGGGCCAGACCCTTTACGTGGAATAGCCCGACCGCCCCAAGCCCCCGTAGCTCAGTGGATAGAGCAATGGATTCCTAATCCATGTGCCGCAGGTTCGATTCCTGCCGGGGGCACCAGGTTTTTGGATGGAAACGACCGGTCATACGGCGATCCGCAAACCCATTTTTCACTGCCGCATAAAACAGGGGAATCGGTATTTTTTATACCAGATCCCTTGGAATGTGTTCATCCCAGCTCCGGCTGAAGATACGGCTTTCACCTTCCCAGGCGTCGAGTTCGGCCCGGAGATGGAAATGAGTCGTGTCAGATGTCAGAAAGGTGCGGGCAACCGTCCGCACTTCCCACTCTTTCCGTTTGAACCATCGCACCCAGCTGGTCTCTCCGCGAAGAGAAGCATAATCGTCATCGGTGAAAGCATAATTTTCAACAACTTTTGCGGCGATCTCAAGGTCTGTGTCATCCAGACGATAGACCCCTTCGTCGCTGATAATTTCGAGCCGGGATTCTCCTTTGGCCAGATTCCGGATCACCGTCCAGGACTGCCGGCTGGGCTGGATCAGAGTTTTGAGTGCTGGTGGAGCTCCTTCAGCTGGCCCGAACGGGCGGAGCTCTTTGTCTTTTGTTTCTTTTTGTCTGACCGGGAGCAGAAGCCGGCTGGTCCTTGTGTATATGGTCAGCCGCGTTGGTTCGGGCGAAGGCCAGGCCAGAGGCCAGTAAACCGTGGAGATTGCCAGACGGATGCGGTTGCCGGCAGGGAATTTTTGGGCAATATCGTTTAACTGCACTTTTATCCGGTATCGCTTTCCGGGCTCCAGGGGCTGCGGATTTTCGTGGCTGTCCCTGTGGGTGAGGTTGAGCAGGCCGTAGGTCACCCGTGTTGCCTTGTCGTCCGGCAGGATGTCGGATAGGCGAACGGCGATCATGGCCACGGGTTTGTTTGCGGAAATCTCCAGGTCCGCCACCGGAGGCCCCAGGATCTCCATGTCTTCTTGGAGCGGATCGGAGTCAAAGACCAGGGCGCCCCCGTCATCGTCACGCTGGTCGTGGGGAAGGTCCGGCGGCGAGGCATAGGAGCACCATTTGCCGGCATACAACCCCACGCTCAGCGGAGACTGAATCGACACCGGAAAACTTTGCTCGATTTTTTCTTCAGGGCCAAGCCAGGCAAACCCCAGGTGAAAAACCTGCGGGGATGTGTTTTTACCGGGCCATCCGGTCTCCGCAACCCAGCGGCCCGGCCGGTAGTCACAGTCCGTGGTCGGCGGCACGCTCTCCTGCATCCATGCCCGTAGCATGGGCTCTTCCATGATCCCGGTCGCCTCGCCTTTCAGCCAGGTGTCCCACCAGCGAATTGCTTCCTGCAAAAAACCGATGGCCGGCCCGGGATGGCCCATGTGCGGATACAGGTGGCTCCAGGGACCGATAAGTCCCTTGCGGGGAACGTCCAGATTGGCCAGAAGCCGGAAAACCGCGTTGGAATACCCGTCGGCCCAGCCGCTTACAGCCATAACCGGGCACCTGATGGCGCTATAGTCTTCACAGACGGACCCGTGCTTCCAGAAATCGTCGCGCCGCTGGTGTTTTAGCCATTGCGCCAACCATAGATCGCTTTTTTCAAGTCGTTCCATCCACATGGATTTCCAGTCATCACCAACAACCAACGGATCCGGCGGACAGGCGTTGTGGCTGAACATGGTCGACGCCCAGGACAGATTGTCACCCAGCAGGCACCCGCCCATGTGGTGCACGTCATCCGCGTACCGGTCGTCCGTGGAACAGACCGTAATGATGGCTTTCAGTTCAGGTGGCTGCAGGGCGGCAATCTGGAGCGCGTTGAACCCGCCCCAGGAGATGCCCATCATTCCAATTGCCCCGGTGCACCAGGGCTGGCTTGCAAGCCAGCGGATAACCTCCAACCCGTCGTCGAGTTCCTGTTGCAGGTATTCATCGCACAGAATTCCGTCAGAGTCGCCGGAGCCGCGCAAATCGACACGAACGCCGGCATAGCCGTGGCCGGCCATGTATTTGTGGGTCCGCTCGTCGCGTTCGGCGGTGAGATCGTTTTTGCGATAGGGGATGTATTCCAGTATCGCGGGGACGGGATTTCGCTCTGCGTCCTCCGGCAGCCGGATGCGCGCGGCAAGCCGGCATCCGTCAGACAGGGGTATCCACTCGTTGGCTATCTCCCGGACGGGCCGGGGAAAAGAATCGACAATGTTCACGAACAATTTCCTTTGATGCTTTATCTACAATTGAGAAAATTCAAACGGCAGCATTTCCGTGCAACGCATGTAGGTATCAAGAAGCTCCTTACGGTCCCTGCCGCCGATGAACAGGTGGCAGATGGCATAGCTGTAGCTGTCCTGCTCCAGCAGATCGGAGAGCTTCATTCCCTCTTTCACCTGAGGGTGGATCACCGTGCCCGGATAGCGTTTTTCCACCCCTCTGATTTCCTCATCCGTCGGCACCCGGGTTACCCTGGCGTCGCCGGAGAAAATGCGCCAGAAGAATTTCGCCGCGCACGCAAATACTCCCTGCCCGCGCGGGAAATCGGGCGTTTCCCCGCAGGCCACCTGCACTGTCACCTGCTGGTTGCTCTGGCCGTCTACTTTTTCGAAAATATCGCTGTGGGACTGGCTTACCCGGGGGTTGATTTCCAGCAGCCAGATTGCATCCTGCTCCAGATTCCAGAAAAATTCAATATTAAAGGCGCAGTTGTCCAGACCGGTATGCGCAATTACAGTTCTGGCAATTGAAAACATTTCCTGCTGTACGGTATCCGGCAGCACCGACGGGTATTCATACCGGAAAAAACTGATGCCGTTTTCATAGCGCAGGGAGTCTATAAAGCCAAGCGGCTGGATGTCGCCGTCTATGACATATCCCTCCAGGGTACACTGCCATCCCCGAATGATGCTTTCCGCCAGGAAGAAATGCCCGGCAACGTCGGTGACGGCCTTGGGAAGCGCTGCCTGCTGCAAAATATAGTTAAACGGTTCGGAGATCAGATGGATCTGCTTTCGGATCCTTGAAATCGCATCATCGAACTGCTCCTGATTTTCGATGTAAAACCCCAGCATGGAGCCGCAGGCCTTGATCGGTTTGATCCAGATAGGCTCCGCCCGGCCGATCTGGGCCCATACGTTATCGTCAAAGGGGTCAAAGGCCTGGAAGCGGGGAATGTGCTGCGGGATTACTTCATTTTGCACCAGCCGGCTCCAGTATTTGTGCTCGCATTTCAAAAGGCTTTCCAGCCTGGGGCCGCGTCTGCCGAGCCGGGCGCAGAGCAGGGGGAGCATTGTGCTGACCGGGAAATCCAGGTATGCTCCGATACCGTCGACGGTTTTGCCGGAATCGGCTTCCCAGCGCCGGAGCTGGTCTTCTGCGCGCATCAGCATATCTTTTATGGGAAAGTCATAGGTTTCCAAAAATTCGGCCGGGTCCAGAACACCGTGAAATACGTAGCGGTCGGCATTTCGGATAGAGCGAAGCCGGGCCCGGTCTGTATCGGTCAGTCCGATCAGAAAGACGTTTTTCGGGGACATGGAATTTGTTCTCCGGTGTGGTAAATGTTGATGGAAAAAGAGGCGTCATTTAAGGTCAATGATTTGCATGATTTTTCCCTGCCTGTTGGTTGCCGGCAGCCTGCGCCCGTTTCTGCAGGGCTTTTCCGGCAGGAAACCGCCCGATATTTTTTTGTGCATGCAGGTACGGAAAAACAGCAGCATCTTGTCTTGCTCCCGAATCGACCTTATATATTATACAATAAGCAAATCCGGCGGTGCCGGCAAATTTTCAGCCCGTTTAAATGCCTATTGCCCCAAATTAAGATCGGCATAAGCACCATCAGCCCGGCGGATATACCCAATACCGGGTTGCAGTCGGAATATTGATACGGCTGGTTTAAAATTCCTGGTCCGGAGGGCTTTTTACCGCGTTATGGTTTCCGCTACGGCATATCTGGCAGCCGGTTTTGTCCTGCTCTGGAACTCGGGATTCATCGGTGCCGAATATGGTCTGCCGTTTACCGGGCCGTTTACCCTTCTGTTTTGGCGTTACTGGGCGCTGACAGGTATTCTTCTGGTTTACCTGACACTAAGCGGCCGGCTGCGTTGGCCGGGCTTTCACGATGCCGCCGTTGCATTGCTTGTGGGGTTTCTGGCCCATGGTGTATGGTTGGGCTGTGTGCTCTTTTCATTGCAACAGGGTGTGCCCGCGGGCATTGTTGCACTTGTCGTGGCTCTCCAGCCGATGCTCACCGGTGCATTGTCCGGTCCCGTTGTGGGGGAATATACTCCCCTTACCCGCTGGTTCGGATTGTTCGTGGGATTTTGCGGGGTTATGATTGCCGTGGGCGCCCGGACCAATCTAAGCGATGCCGGATCCGTTTTTGGTTACTTTATTCCGTTCGGGTCCGTGGTCGGAATAACGGCGGCAAGTCTGATTCAAAGGTACATAGAGGTGCACGGCCGCACCCATCGCCTTCCCCTGGATATCTCGCTTTTCTACCAGAGTCTGGCTACTGCTTTGGCAGCAACGATTCCCGCAATAGGTTTTGAGGGTTTAGCGACCCGCTGGGAACCGACGTTTATAAGCGCTATGGTGTGGCTCATTCTCGGCGTGTCCCTGGCAGCTTATGCCTTGATGTGGGTGCTGCTTTCGCGGCTCGATGCAACTCGTGTGGCAAGCCTTTTTTATTTGGGACCGCCGGTAACCATGATAATGGCATGGATTGCATTCGGCGATACGCTTCAGTCAACAGACGTCATCGGCCTGATTATAGTGGCAATAGGAGTGATAGTGGTGCAGCGGCAATAATTGCAGCGCTCAAAGCGATATCTGCAAACGGTTGCTCTCAATAGCCTTCTGATGGTGAGTCAGGTCTTTTATCCTTCTTCACCATCCAGAATCCTTTCGGCCTCCTCGATACTTGTGACATTTTTGCCGCTGTAGCCCAAGTCAAGGGATACATAATCAAATTGCATATGACCCAGAAGTCCGGACCACCGATGTACCCTTACAACCTTTGACATACTTCGGGCTAAGAAGGCTTCCTGTATTTCTTTTATATATTTCTCAAAAATTTCATCCTGATATTCATAACCCCGCAGATCTGTCAGACATGTAAACCCGTCTGCCAGCTTCTCGCATTCGGATTTGGCTTTATCAACAAAAGCTTGCATCTCGGCTTCATCTTCGATTTTACCGACTGTTATGTAAATTCTGTTTTTGGCCACGTCAGCCCGAACATTATGCATCACCTATCCTCCATTTTTAGTTTTAGAAATATGCAAAAAATAAACATTGTTGTCAATTAAGAACAGAGAAAACCTTTGAGATCATCATTGACATTCTTAAGGGTAAAGTCGTGCCGAAAACCCGGGCTATAGACCGTCTTGCCTTTGCTTTTCTCAAGCGGGACATGAAATGATCAATTGCTGCGATATAGAAGATAATTGACTTTCACGCAATGTTTTAAGCCGATCATGGTTGATGCAGTCGTAAAAAATCCTAAAACTGGTATAATCGCCAACCAATAAAAAAATAACTTTTTGATTTTACTTAACACTTAATCACTTAAAACTTAACACTGCCTGTAAAAAAGACT
>NZ_JBSRLA010000095.1:0-8785 GCF_055149105.1 Desulfosalsimonas sp.
CTCGCTCCGGCATTGGCTGAATTTATCCCGGAAACGCTCAATGTCGCTTCACAAACCGACCCCGCCCCCGGGCTTCCTTGGAAGGGTTCTTGCCGGGCCGGCCCACGGGACCGGGCATGAAAACAACGCTTTTTAAGACCTAAATGTGTTCCTTGCGACTCCCTTGGTGTGAAATTTTGCACACACTCGGCCATGATGCCGGCCCGGGGGTGGTTTGCGAGTCGCATTGAGCGCGCAAGCGGTCAGCAGGGAGCAAACCGCCACCGGCCGGCATCATGCGAAAATTATAGAACCAGGCACGAACAGCAACTTTTTTGATGTTGCTTGGAAGAAGCGTCTTTCAGCAGCAGCCGGGCCCGCATTGGGGTGCGGCTTTTTCTTGGTCTGGTTCCACAACGCAGCAGCAGGAATCGCCGGTGCGTCCCAGCATGCTGTTGATCACCGCTGCGGCGCATCCCACCCCGGCATCCACGGTGATTGCGGCCGTAGGGCAGTTTTGGGCGCACGCCCCGCATTCCATGCAGTCATCCCGACTGATGATTTCGGCTTTGCCGTCTGCCAGGGCCAGCACCTCCCGGGGGCAGACCATGGCGCACATGCCGCAGCCTGTGCACAGCTCCGGATTCAGTTCCAGGGTGGTGACGTTTTTCAGGTATGTAAAAGATGTTGTTCCCATAGTCTTGTTCACCTTTTTGTCTTCTTTTACAATGGTTCTGCTGCCATGGAAATGCAAGCCCATCCTGCGGATCAGGAGATAAAGCGGGCAGCTGTCCAAAGCACCAGGCCCACCACTGCTGCGGCGATCATGGCGGGCACGGCCGCGCGCATTTCCCGGCGGACCCCGGAAAGGGAGGTATAAGCCGAAGCACCGGTAAAATTCATGCCCATAAAGGCGGCCGCAGCCGTTGCAATCAGTGCCATGCCCGCGGCTTCGGCCAAAGAAGCGGCCCGGGCCAAATTCGGGCCGGCAGCGGCGGCAATTGCAAACGATGTGACCAGGCCGGCAATGGCGCCTTTTGCGGCAAACGCCCGGCCGGGAATCCAGGGCAGCAAAAGCGGGGTCAGCACGGAGCCCGCCACCAGGCCTCCTGCCAGCATCAGGGCCGCAAAGCTTCCGTGAATGCGCACGTCAGCCCACCATGCATCGTTAAAACCGGCGCCGCCCAGCAGGAAAAAAACCACCATCAAGGCGGCCATCCATTTTGCGGCAGGGATGAATTCCATGGGAATGAGCACCGCGCGTTCGCTCATGGGAAAGTTCTTGGTGCGCATCTGCCGGGTGGCCTTCATCCCGTTTTTCAGGAATGCCGGCAGGTCGTCGGCTTCCACAGGGCCGTAGACCACCGTAAACCCGCAGGCCCGTCTGACCTTGTGAGCGGCCACCCCGGGTCCGGCAAGCTGGGGCAGGATGATTTTTCGGTGGGAGACGATTTTTGCAAGCCCGCTTGATTGAATCCGGCTGACCAGTTCGTTTGTGCCAAAGGTTTTTTTGCCCGCAGCGCACCAGACATTGATTCCGTTGGTATCCAGCACCAGGATCCAGGCGTCTTTCGGGTGCCAGGCCGCGCGCAGCCGGTCAAAGCTCAACTTGTAGTTGGCGGTGACCAGCACCGGGCTGTTTTCATCCGGCGCGCCCATGGCGTAAAGGCCCGGGTCCACGGTATAGGTCATCCGGCCGATGCCCACCCGTGTTTTGATTGTGCCCAGGCGGTCTGCAGGGCCAAGGTGTCCAGAAACCACGGGCAGGGTGCCTGCGGCGGTGGACAGCGTGCCTGTGACAAACGGCTGATTGATATCCGGCGGAGCCGTCCGGCCCGCTTGATCCGACGGTCAGCAGCCGGAGGATGAGGCCCCGGGTCCTATCCCGATCTGCACACCCCCTGACGACAGGCTCAGGTCCGGATGCTGGTCCGTATCTGGTTGTATTTGCGTTTTAGGCTGCAAAATTAAGCATCTCCAGTGAAATCCCTTTTTCATATTCAGCTTCGGCATAATTGAGCAATTTTTCATTTGTAGCCGAAGAAATATACTCTTCACCACAATTTTCACAGATGTCTGCCGGCACCTGCTTAAATACAAGGGTCATTTGATTGCGTTCAAGAACAACAGTGGTAAAGCTCTTTTGAGTCATTCCGTTTTTGCAGATCACACATTTCATTTTTTTATAAATGAGTTTGTGAATTGTTTCCAATGGCTGAGCAACCAGGCAGTTAGAGGTTTAAATCCATTCTTAGATATTCAAAATCTTATCAAAATTGAATGGTTTCGGGCAAGGTATTTATGCATAAGACTCATGACCAGCCCACTGGAAATATGAGGCAACAATTGTTTTTTACCGGGCGATCCTTTGAATTTGAATACCGATTCGGAGTTGATCGGCCAGGAGAGGTGTTTTATGGAGTTATGGAATTTGGGATAGGGTCGCCAAGGAAGCCCGGAGGGCGGGGGCGGGTTTTTGAAGCGACATTGAGAATTTTTGCGGAAAAATTGCAAATTGTTTGAGGACGACAGGCCGGGTTTGTAAATTTCAGCGAAGGCATTGGCTGAATCCGCAAAAAGGCTCAGGAGCGAAAAAACCCGGCCCCGGCCGCAGGGCTTTCTTCCCCCAAGCCACCACCATTTTCAACCCGGAAGAAGTCGCAGCCGCAACATCGGCAGAACCAAGGCGGAAGCAGCTTTTGCGGGTTTTCGCATGAGCCGGGTCGGGTGTGGTTTATTTGTCTGCGGCGTGCTTTCGGCGATCGGACCGGGGCCTTGGCTGGAATTTTAAAAACTCGGGCTCATCGCCCTCAGACAGTTTAAAATTCCGGTCGCCAAAGCCCCGGTCCGATCTTATGCCGAAACCGCGCCAATGCAGCCAAACAAACCACCCCCGCCCCTGCTCATGGCCAAGGCTCTGGGAATATGTGGCAGCACCTGTTTTTTTACCCGAATATCCTTTGCATTTGAATACGGATATAAGGCTGATAGGTCTGGAGAGGTGTTTTATGGAGTTATGGAATTTGGGATAGGGTCGCCAAGGAAGCCCGAAGGGCGGGGCCGGGTTTTTGAAGCGACATTGATCTTTTTTGCGAAGAGATTCAGCCAATGCCGGAGCCGGAAAATTTCAAACTGTTTGAGGGCGAATGCCCGAGTTTTTGAAATTTTGGCGAAGGCATTGGCTGAATCCGCAAAAAGGCTCAGGAGCGAAAAAACCCGGCCCCGGCCTTCGGGCTTTCTTCCTCGGTCTTTGAGTTGTGGAGAAGCCTTCGTGGCGGAGGCTTTGTTCAGATTTTGCTTACAGGCGCCATGTAGAGGGTAAACTCCTGCTGGCCGTCAATGCCCAAAATTTTGTCGCAATACTCCTGGTCATAGGCGGCAATGGCGCAGGTGCCGCAGCCCGCTGCTTCGCAGGCCAGATACAGATTCTGGCCGACGTGGCCGGCATCCAGGGCGATGACCTTGTAGGAGGCCTCGGCGTAGCGCCATTCCATGCGGGCCGGAATGGTGGTCCAGATGAACGTGGCCGCGCTTTTTCCGGCAAAGGACTGGCCCATGGCCATGCGGGTAACGGTCTGTTCCAGATTGTCAGGGCGGGTTTCCAGGACAAGTTCATGGCTCAGGGGCAGGTACCGGTAAATGGCCTTTTCCAAACCCTTTACCCGGAAGACCGCGATATAGGTTTCAAATGCGTGCCTGCACCCGGCCGAAGGCACCGTGCGAAGGGCGTTGTAGGGCCCGGCCTGCTGCCGGACGCCCTGGGTGGCCCACAGCAGAAACGACAGCTCAGAAAGCGCCATGTCGCCTTTGGTGGCAGCCCTGCGCGATTGCCTGCGGGCAATGGCATCCATCACGGAAACCGGGTTGATGGTTTGCCAGTCCCGGGCCGGGGGCAGGGGGATTTTTTTGGCATCCGCCGCGCACGGCTTTTGCAGCGGCGGAGGCGCAAGCCCTCTGGACTGTGCGGTTTGCGAAAAATCCACCTGCAGACGGATGGTGTCTTTTAAAAAATATTTGTAATCCTTCGTTGGTTTTTCCATAATATTAACTTTAATCATCATGGCTGCACATGACAAAAAATGATGGCAAAGTAAAAAGTCCAATATCTGCGTTGCGCTGCATCCCTGCGGAATTTCACGTACGATAAAGTACGCTGCATTCCTCGGGATTTGCGCGCCTTGATCTTGAACCTTTTACTTTGCCATCCCAAAATTGACTTTTTACGAAATTGTCAAAAATGGTTGGACAAGGAAATCGAACAATTGACGACAACAAAGCAAAAACTCGATGATCTGCTTTCTGCGGCAAGGGACATGGGTGCAACCGATGCGGTGGTGCTTGCCCCGGAAAGCATTGTGGTTGAAGATAGTCTGGCGGAAAAATGCATCCGGCCCAAGTGCATCAATTACGGGCTTTCCAAAAGCTGCCCCCCGAATGTGGGCGGACCCGATGCCATGCGCAAACGGCTGGAAACAGTAAACTTTGCGATCTTTTTCAAAATCGAGGTCCCGTCCGCGATCCTGTATTCCGGCCAGGGCCGGGAACTGTTTCAGCTACTGCACGAAACCGCTGCCGGCATTGAGCAAAAGGCTGTTGCACTCGGGTTTGCAAACGCCCGGGCCTATGCCGGAAACTCCTGTAAAAAGGTGTTTTGCCGCGATTTTCTGGAATGCCGGGTTATCGGTGAAAACGGGCAATGCCGGAACCCGGACCGGGCCAGACAGTCCATGTCCGGATTCGGCATCAATGTGACAAAACTCTATGAGGCGGCCGGATGGCCGTTTAAGGGCGTTGTCCACGAAAACGGCTCCGAGGTTATCGGCATGTCCAGCCTCTGCGGCCTGGTGCTGCTGTAAGTGGTTTTACGGAACAATGCACAATGCGCCGTTTTCCATATGCCGGATCAGGTAATTGGAAACACTGCCCATGAAAAACCGTTTGTTCATACCCCGCTTGCCAATGACCAGGGTGCCGTGGCCCTGATTTTTGAATTCTTCCAGAATCGCGCCGGTTATATCAAACCGTGCCGGGACAATTTTGAGGTTCAGCCGGTTTTCGTTGATTTTCTTTTCTTTGAGCTTGCCGCGGGCAAGTTCCATGAAATTGTCAATGCACTGGCGACCGGCTTTTTCAATCACCCTGGCAAAAGCCTTTTCCTCGCCTGAATCCGCCTGCTGCTCAAAATCAAGGCCGCAGGTGTCTCTTAACGAGGCCTGCACGTGAAACAGGGTCAGGCCCGCATCCGGATCTTCCCGGAGCATATCCAGAAGATAATCCAGCGCCTTGGCTGAATCCACGGAGCCGTCCACGGCCAGCAGAATGTTTTTGGACGGGGCTTCGCCGCTGATCATCCATACGGGAATGTCCGGGTTGTGCTCGATAACGTTTTTGGTGGTGCTGCCGATAAACGTGTCCGCAAACCGGGAAACACCCCTGCGCCCCATGACAATGGCATCCGCAGATGCTACCCGGGCCTCATCAATGATGTCCTTGGCCCTTCCTTCCCGGCATCTCCGGGTGGATACGGTGATTTTGTCTTTGGCCACGCCCATGCGGATCATCCGCTTTTTCAGATCCTCCAGAAGTTCCTTGCCCAGGGCCTCGTTTCTGTTGTTGAATTTTTTGAGCTCCTCCATGGCCGCAGGGTCCTTCCGGGATTCTTCCCGGATGTAGTCTGATATTTTGGGCTGAACATGGAAAAGGATGTAATCGGCATCCTGAAATACCGGGGCCATGGCTGCCATGTACTGCATGGCCTGGACAGTGTAAATGGAGTCGTCAACCGGTATAAAAAATTTCTTTTTCATGATTCTCTCCCAGGGGTGATGGTTGCTGGTGAAAAACAATAACGGATATATTTCAATAATTAATCCCAACAGCCGAAATTGCAATCCGGTTTATGGCCAAAACGCATTTGCAGGCGGTTTTTCGGGAGAGCAGGGAAGGGTCAGCAGTTTTGTTTCACATGCGCCACAAATTCCAGCAGCCAGAACACGTCTGCCGCAGCCCGGTGCCGGCTTTTCTGGCTGCATTCAAATGTGCAGACAAGATCGTTTACGCTTTGGTTGGCCGAAGGCGTGCGCGCCATGCGGGCCAGCCAGGTATTTAAGTCCAGTATTTTCACCAGGGATGGATCATATCCGGAATCGGCCAGCAGTCGGTTTTTCCACCGGATGTCAAAATGGGGCTCATCTGAATATACCGGCTGGCCGGCAAGGTCGCTGACCATTTTTTCCGCCACTTTCCGGGGATCATGGCCGTGTTGCCGGAGTTGTTCCGGGGTGATTCCGTGGAATTCAAAGCTTTTGGGGTTCCAGTCGGTCCAGCCGGCCATGAAATTCGGGTTTAACAGATAGGATGCAATGGCATCTGGCCGGCACCCCCAGGCCACTTCAATGGGATGGGAGTTTTTGCGCAGGCTGGAGGCTTCAAAGTCGATGATGAACATGGGGCTAATAGGTCCATCCCTTCCAGGTGAAATAAATGCCCACAAGGATCATCATCACCCCGCCGAACTTGTAGATGAGATCCCGGTGTTTGAGCCATTTGACATTGGAAACCTGGGAGAGCAACAGCAGGGCGGGTATGGTGCCAATACCAAAGCAGGCCATGACCCCGGCCCCGGAGAGCATGCCCCCGAGCGTGGATTGGGCCTCCATGCCCATCCGGGCCGCGGCAATCATGGCCGTATACACCGGCCCGCAGGGCAAAAGCCCCAGGACCATGCCCAGGGGCAGAAACAGGACCGCGCGTCTTGCATCAAGAATCCGCTTAAATCCGGCCCGGGCAAACCCGGCAAGGGGCGGGGCGTTTTGAAAAATCCGGCCCGCCGGCACCCACCCGGTCATGGCCAGGCCCATGACAATAATGAGTATTCCCGCAAACATGAGCACAGCCTTTTGAAAACCGCCCGCCTGGGAGGCAAACCGGGTAAAGGAGGCGGTTGCGCCCATAATGGCCCCCAGCAGCGAATAGGTGATGGTCCTGCCGATGTTGTAATACAGCTGGGGGAAAAACGAGGGCCGGTCCTTTAGCTGAAGGGAGACCGAAATCACGATGGGGCCGCACATGCCGATGCAGTGGCCAAAGCCCACGGTAAACCCCGTGGCCAGAAACACCGCGTATATGGATTCAGTAGACCACATCAAAGACAAATTCGGCTGTTCCGGTTTCCGGCAGCGCTACCCGGGCAAACCAGGTGTTCTTGCCGCTGGGACAGCGCACAATTACGCCCTTGCCGGTCCAGGTGTTTTCCCCCTGCCGGGTCATCTCCACCCGGTTGGGGCCCATTTTCATGGCCGGCATGCCAAGATCGATGTAAGGCGCCTCTGAAAGCCTGTCTCCGCTGATTGTCACGCGAAACTCAAGCTCCTCCATGGCCTTTACCGGCTTTGGCGAAATTTCAAGTGCCACGCTGCGGCCGGCAAGCTCGGCGCTGCAGGGTCCCTGGTGAATATTGCACGTGGTTCGGACTTCCGGGTTTTGGGCGAGAGCCGGGGCGGCCGCAGTTGCGATTACAAGAAAGATTGCCGCCCCCAAAGCCAGTCTCGCCATGGCCAAACATCGGCTTGCAGCTGAATCCATATTTTTTTCCTTTTTTGGGGTTAATGAGCCTGTAAAAAGTTTTTTACAGGCAGTGTTAAGTGTTAAGTTTTAAGTGTTAAGTAAAATCAAGATGTTATTTTTTTATTGGTTGGCGGTTATCCCAGTTTTAGGACCTTTTCAAAGCTTCTGCGATGCAAAAGTTGTTTGAACTGCTTGATTTTTCTCTTTTACTTAACACTTAAAACTCTCGGTTCAAATAATCATGATCAGCACGATCATGAGCATGGAAACCGGAAAATAGCTGGCCCGGTTAAAAAGGGCAATGGCCTCTTCGCGCCCAAGGCCACGGTAAAGCCGGAAGGCGGGCTCGATCAAAAGCCCGCTGCTGATGACCACCGCCGCCAGGGGTGCGACAGCCCCGGCGCCGGGAAATGAAATCAAAAACAGGATCACGCAGAACACAACCGAGATCAAAAGGCATGCAAGGGCCAGGAACGCGGATTTCTGCGCCCCCAGGCGCACCGGGATGGTCTGGGCGGCCAGCCGCCGGTCCTCGTCCATGTCCATCCAGTCCGCCGGGATGTTCTGCCCGCCGATTTCCCAGAAAAACAGGCAGGCAAACACAAGCGCCATAAAAATAAACGACGGCTCCGGGTCCACCGCAAACAATGCCGCCGCAGCCCCCATGTTTTTGACAAATCCGCTGACCACCGCCCGCCAGGGGCTCACCCGCCAAAGCAGGCAGTAAGTCGCCTCCAGCCCGGCGCCAAGAAGAAAGATGAGCGCGCACACCGGGTTTAGCAGCCAGGCGCCGATCAGGGCCACCACAGACCAACCTGTGGCCCATATCAGGCCGTCTTTTAACGGCAGCATCCCCCTGGCCATGGGATGGCGGATCATCAGCGAATCCAGGTAGCCCTCCTCGGATGCGGTGGGCCGGGAATATTTTTCCTTGTCGGTTTTGTAGTCCACAATGTCGTTGAAGGCGTAGATGGCAGTGTATCCGGCAAATGCGGTGAGAAGCCCGATGCCCGCAATGTAAACCGGCGGAAAGCCGCCCAGGTACAGCAGCACGCAGAAACCCGGGGTGGCCATGTCCAGTATGCCGTGGGGGGTGCGCGAAAGGGCCAGAAACAGTTTGATTCGGTTGATTGCATTCATGCTATAACCGCAAATGCCGGTTGGCATAAGTTTTGCTTCAACACGGACACGGACAAAACAGTTTGGAAACTTTTTCCGTAAACTTGACATCCTTTATCAT
>NZ_JBSRLA010000096.1:0-8724 GCF_055149105.1 Desulfosalsimonas sp.
AATATCTGCGTTACGCGCGATTCCTCAGAATTTCACGTACGGATAAGTACGCTGCATTCTTCGGAATCGCGCAAGCCTTGATCTTAAACTTTTTACGGCACCATCTGAAATCAGACTTTTTACGGTGCCATCACTTTTGACGGAAGAATCCATGACCGGCCAAGGCCATCCGCCCGAGGATCAGCACCATCAGGCTGCCGCGACGGCATCCGGATTTGCCAGGCGCCAGGAACTGGCGTTTTGGGCACAGTTGTTTTTAATTGCAGCGGTCCTGGGGGTACTCACCGCAGCAGCCGCTGGCAATGGTGCCGGAAAATGGGTGTTTGCCCTCTCGGGCGGGGCAATGGCACTGCTGGCCGCATTGGCATGGAGGGTTTATGCCCTCTGGATCCGGCCGTCGAGGCATCTGGTCAGCCACATGATGATCGCAAAACAGGCAAATCCGGATTACGACCCGGATGCCTCGCTGGTCCGTGATGTTCCCCGGGACTGGCGGCCCTGGTTTAATCTGGTTTCCCGCATCGGTCAGCGCCTGGCCGAACTGGAACAAAGGGTTTCTGAGGCCGGTTTGGACCAGAAGCTTGAAAAAAACCTGCTGCGCCGGTTTTCCTGGGTGTTTGAGCGAAATGAAATTCTCACCCAGCAGTTAAAGGGCAAAAACGAGGCCCTGCTCCAGGAGATTGAAAAGCACAAGCAGACCACCCGGGAACTGGAGCGGCACCGGGATCACCTCGACGAAATGGTGCGGGAACGGGCTGCGGATCTGATGCGCACCAATGAACAGCTCCAGGCCACCATTGAAGAGGCCCGGATACTGGCAAAAAATGCCGAGGAAGCCAACCGGGCCAAAAGCCAGTTTCTGGCCAATGTCAGCCACGAGATCCGCACTCCCTTAAATGCGGTCATCGGGTTTTCCGACATGCTCATTGATACGGCCCTTGATGATACCCAGCTTGATTTTGCCCGCACCATCCGAAACAGCAGCGAAGCCCTGCTGGCCCTGATCAATGATATCCTGGATTTTTCCAAGATTGAATCCGGAGAGCTGGAACTGGAGAATATCGATTTTTCTCCCGAACTGCTGGCATATGACGTATGTGAGCTGATCCGGCCCCAACTGGGCGAAAAACCCATAGAGCTGGTCTGCCGCATTGATCCGCGCCTGCCGTCTTATCTAAAGGGCGATCCCATCCGGTTCCAGCAGGTGCTGCTCAACCTCATGGGCAATGCGCCCAAGTTCACCGATTCCGGAGAGATCGTTCTGGGCCTTCACGCGGCCGACCAGACCGAAGACCGGCTCCAGGTGCATGCCACGGTCAGGGATTCGGGTATCGGCATTTCAGAGGAAAAGCAGCAAAGGATTTTTGAACCGTTCCACCAGGCAGATGGTTCCACCACGCGCAAATACGGCGGAACCGGTCTGGGCCTGTCCATTTCCAGGCAGCTGGCCCAGCTAATGGGCGGCGATATTTCTGTGGACAGCGAACCGGATGTGGGCAGCACATTCCATTTCACGGCCTGGCTTGAACTGTCTGAAAAAAAAGTGTCATGGCAGGAATTGACCGCCGGGATTTCCGGCCGGCAGATCCTGATTGTGGATGATAACCAGGCCAACCTGGATATGCTGAAAAATGCCCTGCAAGCTGCCAGGATACGGGTTTCGGACCTGCGCAACGGTATGGAGGTGGTGCCTACTCTGGATCGCGCCATAGTGGCGGGCAACCCCTTTGACGCCTGTATTATTGATATTCATATGCCGGGCATGAGCGGATACGAGGTGGCCCGGCAGATCCGGCTTTCTGAAAAATCCGCCATTTCAGGGCTGCCGCTGATCGCAGCCTCCTACCTGGTGGAGCGGGACCCGGAACTGTTTGCCAAAGCCGGTTTCAGCCAGTCTCTGATCAAGCCCATCCGGCGGGAGAAAATGTTTCAGGTCCTTGATGAACTGTTTAGCGGCAAAACAGGCAGTGCCGGCAAGGCCCGGCGCCTGGAAGACGATGATTCGTCTGAAGCAGCGGAGTTTTTTCAGGGATTTCGGATTCTGGTGGCCGAAGACAATGCGGTGAATCAGAAGCTGATTCAGGTGCTGCTGCGCAAACTCGGCTGCCGGGTGGCCATTGCGGAAAACGGCAGGGAAGCGGTGGATATGTTTACCCGGGAACCCGAAGACTGGGACCTGATCTTCATGGATATCCAGATGCCGGAAATGGACGGGTTTGAGGCATTGAAATCAATCCGGGACCAGGGCTTTTCCCGGGTACCCGTGGTGGCCATGACCGCCCATGCAATGCAGGAACACAAGGAGGAGTGTCTGGCCGCGGGCATGAATGATTATATCTCCAAGCCCATCCGCAGGCCCGAATTGCTCCGGGTGCTGCGGGAGTTTTGCCCGTAAGCCGGTTTTGCCCGATGCCGCAGCCGGGCGCGCTTTATCCCCCGGGTTTATTCCAGCCGTTTTTCAACAGGCAGGACCACGGCTTCCAAATGCCGGTGGGCCTGCTTTTCGTCCTTAAACCCCTTTAAATCCGAAAGCAGATCGCCGAGTTTTTCGTCCGGCACCTGCGCCTGTACCACGGTGGAACTGCCCGGATAGACCTGGGTGCCGTAGTGCTTGCCGTCGCAGTCCTTTCCCTCGCACATGTAATGGCGCACGTAATTTTCGATTTCATGACGATCCAGGATCTGTTCGATGACATCGCCGTATTCAAAATGAAAGGTGATATGCACGAATTTCATAAAGTCCTGCCTTTGTTCGGCCGCCGGGATCAAATTGTCCCGGCGGCCCACGGGTTTGATTTTATTGAAACACCAGGTACATGATCACCAGTGCCGCCGCAATCCCTGCAGCTGCCAGGCTGATGACCCTGTGACGCAGGATCCGGGTCTGCAGGGAGTCAAACAGGGTATAGGCCACCGGGATGACCAGCAGGGTCAGGGCGGTGGCGGCAAACATGCCCATGGAAATGGCCACGCCCATGGGCGCCCGGGCTTCGCCGCCAGCCCCGAATCCCAGGGCAATGGGGGCCATTCCGAGAATCGTTGAAATGGCGGTCATCAAAACCGGCCGGAACCGTACCTGCGCGGCCTGCCGGGTGGCTTCCATGACGGGCTGCCCGCGTGCCACCAGCACATTGGTGTAGTCCACCAGGAGAATGGCGTTTTTGGTCACCAGCCCCAGCAGCATGATAATGCCGATAAAGGAGAAAATGTTGATGGTCATGTTCAGGGCCCATAGTGCTCCAAACGCGCCAACCCCGGCCAGGGGCAGGGCCATCAGGATGGTCAGGGGGTGGAGAAAGGACTCAAACTGCCCGGACATGACCAGAAAGATAAAAACAATGGCAAAGAGCAGGGCCATGGTCAGATAGAAAAACGATTCCCGGAAATCCCGGGACTGACCGGTGATGGTGCTGTCAAACTCAGCCGGCACCTCGGTGGCAATATAGTTTTCCACCTTGGAAAGCGCGCGGCCCAGGGGCACGCCAGGGGGCAGATCCGAGCTGATGGTGGTGGCCCGGGCCCGGTTGAAGTGATGGATTTCGCTGGGGCCGGAGCCTTCTTCCAGTTCCACCAGGTGGGCCATGTTGACCATCTGTCCGTCCTGGTTACGCAGATAAATGCGATTAATTGCATCCGGACTGTTTTCCCTTTCGGCGATTTCCGTGATCACGTCATAGCGTTCGCCCTGTCGTTCGATTTCCGTGATATCGGGCTCGCCAAAAACAAATCGCAGGGCGTTGGCAATCTCTGCCACAGTAATTCCCATTTCCCCGGCCTGCTGCCGGTTTACCCAGGCCTGCACTTCGGGCTTGTTGAGTTTCATGTCCGCGCGAACGCCTGCAAAATCGGGCTGGGAGCGCATCCAGTGCATGACCTGTTCCTGGGCCCCGGCCAGTTTTTCAATGTCCTGATGGGTGAGTACCACCTGCAGGGGGGCTTCGGCGCCCACCGGGCCGCCGCCTTCAATGGCATAGCCGCGAACGCCGGTGAGGCGGCCCATTTTTTCCCGCACTTCGGCCATGATGGCCTGCTGATTGCGGTCTCTTTCGGAATAGTGGGTCAGGCGCACAAACACCATGCCTTCGTTGACTTTGCCCGGCCCGGTCCTGGCCATGCCGATGGCCATGAAAAAGGAGCGGATTTCGTCAATGCCGGAGAGTATCTCCTCGACCTGTTTTCCGTAGCGGTCCGTGCTGGTCAGGGTGGCGCCTTCCACGGTTTCATACGAAATCATGAACTGACCTTCGTCTGAGCTGGGTACGAATTCGGATTCCAGCCGGGTGAGAAAGAAAAAACCCAACCCCAGGGCCAGTATCGCAATGCCCACGGTCACTGCCCGCTGTCTGAGTGCGGCATTGAGAAGCGGGTTGTATAGCTTTTCCAGGCTTTTGAAAAAAAATTCAGTAAAGCGAAACACCACCGGCCGCCTGGCGTAGGCGGCCGGGGCCCTGAGATACCGGGAGCAGAGCATGGGTGTTAATGTCAGGGCCGTAAACGTGGAGGCCAGCACAGTGGCGGCAACCGTGAGACCAAATTCGAAAAAGAACCGGCCGATCATCCCCGGCATAAAGGCCACCGGAATAAAGACCGACAGCAGGGCCAGGGTATTGGCGATTGCGGCAAAGGCGATTTCCGTTGTTCCGGTGCGTGCCGCAGGTTTGGCATCCGCCCCCTGCTCCATGTGCCGGTAGCAGCTTTCCAGCACAACAATGGCATCATCGACCACCAGACCCACCACCAGGATCAGGCCCAGAAGTGAGAGCACGTTTAATGAAAATCCCAGGTAGAAAATCACTGCCATGCCCGCCAGAAGGGAGGTGGGGATGGTGATGGCGGCGATCACGGTCCCGCGGATGGTTCCGAGAAAAAACAGGATCACCACGGCCACCAGGGCTGTGGCAATAAAAATGGTGGTGATCAGGTCGTTGATGTTTTCACTGACAAACTCAGAGTCATCCGATGCCACCTGATACCGCAGCCCCGGCAGAAAGTCTTTTTCAACAGATTTCATTTCCTGTCTTACCCGCTCAACCACCTCCACCAGGTTGGCATCGGACTGCTTGACCACGCCCAGGCCCACGGAGGGTTCGGTATTGTAGCGGGCCACGTTGCGGTCGTTTTCCACCCCGTCCACTGCTTCGCCCACATCGGCCAGGCGCACGGGAGAGCCGTTTCGATGGGTGATGATAATGTCGTTGAAAGGCTCGGCGTCGGCAAACCGGCCTTCGGTTTTGATCAGAAATTCGCGTTCCCGGCTTTCAATCCGGCCCGACGGGATATCCACATTCTGGGCCTGGATTTTTTCCACCACTTCCCGGGGGGTGAGGTTGTGGCCGGCAAGTTTGTCCGGATCAAGGCGGATGCGCACGGCGTACTTGCGTTCACCGCCGATAAAGATCTGACCCACCCCGGGAAGCCGTTCCAGGCGGTTTTTGATCACCGTGTCAGCATACTCGGTCATGCTCACAGGATCCCAACGCTTATCTCCCCGCAGGGAAATCCACATTACCGCCTGGGCATCCGGGTCAACCTTGCGGATTACCGGTTCCTCGATGTCATCGGCCATCTCCGGCCGGGCACGGGTGACCCGGTCCCGTACATCCTGGGCAGCCAGATCAATGTCGCGGTAGAGTTCAAACTCCACTGTCACCACACCCACCTGCTCTCTGCTGGTGGACTTGATCTCCTTGACACCCTCAATGGTGTTTAGCTGTTCTTCCAGGGGTTCGATCACCTCGGTTTCAATGACTTCGGGGTCGGCTCCCGGCAGTACTGCACTGACGTTGACAATGGGAAACTCCACGTCCGGATATTCCCGCACCGGCATCTGGTTGTAGCCAAACAACCCGAAAATGAAAATCACCAAAAACAGGACTGTGGTCAATACGGGTCTGCGGATGCATAGATTCCAGATCATAATCGATCAAACACCTTATATTTCTGTCCGGTCAAACACGGACAAAATTAAATCAAAACATTTCGGTTTTATTCGGGGCAGACTTGAGCACCTTCATACAAGGAGATATGGCCGGCCCGGACAATGGTTTCGCCTTCTTCCAGTCCGCTTGTGATCTCAACAATGCCGGGCCTGCGAAGGCCGATTTTCACTTCCCGGCCCCTGGCGCGGCCGTTTTCGATGATAAAGACCATATAGCCCGACCGCGTGGGGATCAGCGCTTCTTCCGGGATGGCAAGCACGCCTTCCCGGGTCCCGGCGACGAGTTCCACGGACGCAAATCCGCCCGGCCGCAGCAGGTCTTCAGGGTTGTCGGCTTGCGCCTGGATTCTTAAGCTCCGGGTGCCGGGGTCGATTTGCGGGTCGATGAAGTAAATGGTGCCGGGAAATTTTTCCTCCGGATAAGCCGGTACGCTGATGCGGATTTGCTGACCAACGCGAACCCTTCCCATGTGGCGCTCCGGCACGGTGAATCGGATTTTTAAACGGTCGGCCCGGACAACCGAGGTCAGTTGGGTCTCGGTGTCGACAAGCTGTCCGGCATCCACGTGATGGGCGCCGGCAAACCCGTCAAACGGCGCACGGATTCTGGTGTCTTTCAGTGTTTCCCGGATGTTTTCGATTTCCGCCTGAATGCGTTTGACCTGGGCGCTCAGGGCCTGATACCGGGTGCGCGCCTCATCGCGGGCTTCCTCGGTGCCCAGCTTCTGTTTATAGAGGCGCTGGCGGCGCTGGAACACCAAGCGGGCGTTTTCCAGGTTGGCCCGGGTCTCTTCCAGGGCGGCCTGCCGGGCATTGAGTTCGGCGCGGATCTTGGCGTCATCAATGGTAAAAAGCAGTTGTCCCTTTTCCACCCGCGCGCCTTCTTCAAACTCCACGGTTTCGATGATACCGCTGACTTCCGGGTATACCTGCACGCTCTGAAAGGCCTCGATGCTGCCGATGCCGCCGATGATTTCTTCAAGATCGGCTGTTTTGACCCTGGCCCGGTCCACTTTCACGCATGACCCGGAGTCCGGGCCCTGCTGCCCGTCCTTTTCGCTGTCATCGGCGCCGCAGCCCCAGACCAGCAGCAGTGCCAGGATCAGGGCCGCAAGTCCCGAAGCCGTGCCACGGGCCCGACTCCTGTCTGCTCTATCCGTTTTCATTGAGAATCTCCTTTTCCAGCAGATCGCTTTGAAATGTTCCGGTTGCCAGATCCAGCCGGATCAGATCCAGCTGATATGTGTAATAGGCCTGGGCCAGACGGTTTTCCGCTTCATTTAACGCGGTAAACGCATCCACCTGGTCCACAGCTGTCACCAGCCCTTCTTCGAACTGGGCAGAGACCTGCTGATAATTGCGCGTTGCAGAGCGCACCTGCTGTTCGAGCTGATCAATAACTTTCTGCTGGGTTCTAATGTCGAGATAAACGCTGCGCACCTGGTTTCGGATCTCTTTGCGCAGTCTGCTGAGACTGTATTGTGCCTGGCTTTTCTCCGAGCGGGCGCGGTCGACCTCGGCGGTGGTCTGCCAGCCTGTAAACAAGGGGTAGGAAAGCACCAGGCTGGCGTTCCAGTCATCATGTTCTCCGTAAAACAGGGACTCTTCATCTGTGCGGATATACTGGGCATTCAGGCTAAGGTTCGGGAAATAGTCGGCCTTTTCATAATCCACCCGTTGATCCGCAGCCTCAAGTTCCCTGGCGGCCTGATCAAAATCCGGGCGGTTGGCCAAGGCCCTGGAAAACAATTCTGAAATCGGCGCCGACCCAAATGATCGTTCAGAAGGCTCCCGGATCGGTCCGGCAATGGAGTCGGTCCCCATTTCCAGGGCCAGGCGTTCCAGGGCAATGTCATACTGATTTTTGGCACGCTCCAGCTGCTCGCGGCTTTGGGCCACCTGGACTTCGGCGCGCAGCACATCGGTTTGGGTCAATATGCCTACCCGGAACTGGGCTTCGGCCCGGTCCAGCTGCTGAACAGCCCTTTTTAATGCATTTTCGGCGATTTCAACGGCCCTTCGCCCCAGCAGCGCTTCGTAATACTGGACGCTGACCTGGTATAAAATTTCCTGCACCCGCCTTAAATGGCGGTACCTGGAGCTCTCATAATAATGTTGTGCAATTTTCCTGGCGGACCAGACTTTGCCCCACTGGTAGATGTGCTGATCGAGCTGCAGGGTCAGGGTGTTATAGTTGTCCGGAGATGACAGCGAGGAAAAACCGCCACCCGCCGATGAACCGCCCAGATCCGAATCTTTTTGCCGGTTGTGGGCCCCGCGCAGGCTGAGCTGAGGATAGAGATTGGAAGTGGCCGAGGTGATATCGGTTTTGGCGTTGACCAGGTCCTGGCGGGAAATGCCCACCTGTTCATTTTCCTTTAATGCGGTTTGAAAAGCCTGCTCAAGGGTTAAGCCCTGGGTCTGTCCGGGGGCAGCCGAAACGGTCTGCCTGGCTTTTGCCATGCCGCAAGTCAGCATGAGCATCACAGCTGCCACCGTGAAAATAAGGCCGGTTTTTTTCATGGATTGCCCCTGCATGTCGTTGTCCTTGTTCTATTTGTTACCTGTTTTAAAGTGATTTTAAATCGTTTGGCAGTCTTGTCCGCCGGGCGCAAGCGCCCGGCGGCAAAAAGCAATGGCCCCTTCGGTCAGCTGCGGGGTATTGATGGCTTTTGTCAGATTCATATCACTACAGCGACATTTCAATGCCTAAATTTATCGCCTCCTGGACGCGTTTTTTTCTATGCGAAAGATAGGCGGTATAATTGCGGCTGATACAATACTTG
>NZ_JBSRLA010000097.1:0-8036 GCF_055149105.1 Desulfosalsimonas sp.
AATTTCAAACTGTTTGAGGGCGAATGCCCGAGTTTTTGAAATTTCGGCGAAGGCATCGGCTGAATCCGCAAAAAGGCTCAGGAGCGAAAAAAACCCGGCCCCGGCCGCAGGGCTTTCTTCCTCCAAGTCCACCGCCCTGAGAAATCCGATGATAAAAATTGATTTTTTGTGAAACCATCAAAGTTGACAAACACGTTAATTCTTTTTATGGATAACACCAAATAAAAACCAAAACCGCAAAGGTGCTTTTGGCAGGTGCCTTGCCGTATTCGGACCTGATATGAACCTTGACAATAAATTGTATTGCCTGCAGCGGCTGGAAAATTTGTCCGGACAACGGATTTCTGCAACTGTGCGGGCACCGGCATCGTCGGTCTGGTTTTCCGGACATTTTCCGCAGGATCCGGTGCTTCCGGGAATTGCGCAGCTTTTTATTGTGCTGCAGGTTATTGAAAAGGCAACAAAACGGGCCCTTGTGCTGCAAAAAGTCCACCGGACCAAGTACCGGCGGATCATCCGCCCGGAAGAGGAAATCGAGATCAGTGTGCAGCCGGCAGACAATGCAGCCGGTCAATGGCGCTTTGAGTTAACCGTTGAAAAACAACTTGCCTGCAGGGGCCGCCTGCAGGCGCAGTTTGTGGAATAAAGACAAGCAAGAGGAAACACAGGCATATGAATCACGAAGCAAACTTTGAACAGATCGTCCTCGGGGTGGCCGGCATTGTCATCGAGGAACTCAAGCTCGAAGATGTGACCCCGGAGACATTTGATCCGGACCTGGACCTGATCGACGAGGTGGGTGTGGACAGCATGGATCTGGCCACAGTGGCGCTGGTGCTCCAGGATGAATACGGGGTTCGCATTGACGAGGAAGATTATCCCAAATTAAAAACCATCCGTATGATCGCCGAATACATCCTTGAAAATTCGCCGGTGAAGACATAGCCGGCATGATACCCGGACAGCAGGATTTTATGAAAGCATCAGGCAACCCTATCCAGACACCGGCCGGTGCAGGCAGGCCGGCAGGAGAGTGGAAATTTTCCGATATCCTGGCCTCTGATCCCCGGATCCGGCAAAAGTGGGAAAAAGTCAGAAAATATTTTTTTCTCCGGGAATCCACTTATGACATGACCCGCAAGTGCAATATCCGGTGTGAGGGCTGTTATTATTATCGGGGCGAAAAGGCCGGAGCCGACGGCATAGAAGATCCGGAGCAGTGGCGACAGCTCATGGAAGAAGAAAAACAGCGGGGCATTACCTATGTGGTGCTCGCGGGCGCCGAGCCCTCGCTGGTGCCGGAACTGCTGGAGGCCTGCTATAATCAGATCCCCCTGGGCTGCATTGCCACAAACGGCCTGATCCCCATTGACAAGAACGTGGATTACCGGATCCATATCTCGGTCTGGGGAAATGACACGACCAGCCGGCAGGTCAGAAACGCCAGCAACATGCTTTCCCGGCAGATTCAAAATTACAGAGACGATCCCAGGGCCGTGTTTGTCTATACCTTCACCCGGCACAACATCGGCGAAGTCCGCGAAGTCATGGATCAACTGGCGCAAAATAACTGCCGGGCGACATTTAACATGTTTTCCGCCCCTGCGGGTTATGCCGGCGGGCTGGCCCATGATGCGCAGTCTTTGGAAAAGACCCGCCAGACCATGGAAGAAATCGGCCGGCAGTATCCGGATCATGTGATTTTCTCGCCTTATCACCGGGTGGTCCACACCCACCGGCTGGGCCTGCATGACCTGTTTTCCTGTCCGTATCCCCGGGCCAATCCGTCAACGGATATCGGCCTGGGACGCAGTTTTCGCCAGTACCGGGCGGATCTGACCTGGAAGCGTGATACCGCCTGCTGCGTGCCCGATACCGACTGCGCCGACTGCCGCCATTATGCTGCAGGCAGCGCGGTTGTGACCGCCAGGATGTTCCGGCACGCCGCATGTCCGGAAACATTTGCGGCCTGGCTCGACTACGTGGATGTCTACCTGGCCGTATGGGTGAGGGGCTATGAAAAAAGCCCGGATCTGTGCGACCGGCACACCGCCCCGCCCGCACATTATTTATTTTGAGCGGCAAGCCGCATTTGAGGTTGATTTTATGAAAACCGTGAGTTCTCTTCTTGATTCCCACTGGTATCAGCGATACCAGACCATTTCAAAACTCAATATCCGCAGTTCCATCTATGACGTGACCAACCAGTGCAACCTGCGGTGCAAGGGGTGCTTTTTTTTCTCATCCGGAGAGGACAAGGCCGCCCGGGAGGAAACCGATCCGCAGAAATGGGCGGCTTTTGTGGATTCAGAAAAACAGCGGGGGGTGAACCTGGCCATTTTGATCGGCGGCGAGCCCACCCTCTGCCTGGACCGGGTGGCGGCGTTTTACTCCTGCATGCCCACATACTGCGCCACAAACGGGCTGATCAAGGTGCCCCGGGACCGGTTTGCCGACATGATGGTGGGCATTTCCCTGTGGGGCGATGAGGACGATGAAAAGCGCCTGCGCGGAAAAGACACCTTCCGCATTTCCAGTAAAAATTACGAAGGCGATCCCTACACCTATTACCTCTATACCATTACCCCCAACCAGGTGGGGCGCACCGAGCATATTATCAAAAAAATCCGGGACGTGGGCCTCAAGGTCCACATGCAGCTGCTCTCCAATGACGAAGGGGTGGACGGGTTTTACTGGCGCGACGGGGAACTGGCCGACCTTCGGGCGGAAATGGATGAAATGCTCGATGCCTATCCGGACACGGTGATTTCATCCAAATATTACCACCAGGTCATCACTACCGGAAAAATGCTGGACCGGACCTTCGGGTGGGCCGAGTGCCCGTCGGTAACCGAGCCCATGGACACCCGAAACCCCCAGCCCCGCCGCCTGATCCGGTTTATCCGCTGGGCCTCGGACCTTGAGACCATGCACCGGTGCTGCACCTCGGCCACCCGGGATTGTTCCACCTGCAAGGACGGGGCCGCGCACATGAGCTGGATCATGGTCAACAAGCGGGCACACATGCGCTCCACAGAGGATCTGCAGAATTGGATCGAGGTGTATGAAATGTTTGCCAAACTCTATCAGTTCATTCCCTGGTGAAAACGGATCGTTTCATGCATCCCCGCAGCAGCGTCATTGTCGGCTATGATATGGTCTCGCCCCTGGGCACGGATCCGGACGTTCAGTGGCAGGCGGCCTGTGCCGGTCAAAGCGGCATCGGCCCCCTGACCCGCTTTGAGATCAACGCGGATTTTCCGGTGCGCATTGCCGGACAGGTGCCGGAATTTGATCCCGGCCCGTATCCCTTTTTAAGCCCCAGGCAAATGGCCAACTGGCGCTCGCCCGTTTTTCGGCATGCCCTGCTGGTGGTCAGCCGTGCCCTTGAAAAAAGCGGTTTGGAAATCACCTCTGAACTTGCCCCGCGAACAGCTGTGACATTCAGTTCAGCCGTGGGGGGGCAGGACGCGGTGCTTGCCGCGGACCGGGGCATGCGCGAAGCCGGCAAACTGCCGCATCCCTACACCAATCCCAATTCGTGCATCAACATGGTCACCGGCAAGGTGGCCATTCGAACAGGCGCCACCGGCCCGATCATGTCCACGATTACGGCCTGCGCCACAGGGGCGGCCTCTGTGGCCACCGGGGCCATGCTCATTGAATCCGGGCGGGCGGATCTGGCCATTTGCGGGGCAGTGGATTTTGCCCTGGTTGAACCCATTGTGGCCGGGTTTGCCACCATGAACGGGGCGTTCCGGCACAAGTCCCATAGCCCTGTGGCCCCTGAAGCCGCCAGTCAGCCGTTTTCAAAAGACCGGCGGGGTTTTGTGATCTCAGAGGGTGCGGGCGCGGTGATCCTGGCTTCCAGGCAGTTTGCCCAGGCCCACGGGCTGGGCTTTGACGTGGGGCTTGCGGGCTGGTCCATGACCGCAGACGCCCATCATTTCGTGGCCCCGTATGGGCCCACAGTGCAGCGGTGCATCAAAGAAAGCATAGACAATGCCGGGATTTGCCCGGCCGATATTGATTCAGTAAACGCCCATGCCGCCTCCACCCGCACGGGCGATGCAGTGGAGTATGAAGCGCTGCGGGCGGTGTTTGGCGCCAAACTGCCGCCGGTAACCGCCAACAAATCCATGACCGGCCATGCCATGGGCGCATCCTCGGCCATTGAATCCATCCTGGCGGTTTCGGGCATGGTTGCCAAAAAAATCACACCCACCATCAATTATGCGCCGGATCCGGAAATGCCGGTTGATGAGATGGTCACCCACCTGCAGGACGCAGACCAGACTTTTGTGCTTAAAAACGCATTTGGTTTCGGCGGATGCAATGCCTGCATGGTGTTTCAACGATTTTAGCCAAAGACGGTTTTTTCTGTTATGAAAGCACCCTTAAACAGACGGGTCTTTGTTATTGGTTATGCAGCGGCAACGCCTTTGGGCAGAACCTTTGACAGGACATGGAACAATGCGGCCGCGGGCCGGGCCGGCTTCAGCCGGGTCTCCCGGTGCAGTGTGCAGAGCCTGAGCCGGGTGGTGGGCGAAATTCCGGACTGGGATCCGGCGGCGTGCGATTTCGTGGATCCAAAAGAGGCCCATAACTGGAACGCGGATTTCGTGATCCTGACCATGGATGTCTGCCGGGCGGCCCTGGCAGACAGCGGCCTTGAAATCAATGACCAGACAGCACCCGAAACCGCCTGCATGGTGGGATCGGCCTTAAACGGAACGGATGCATTCCGCAAGGCCGCAGAAACCCTGCGTACCAAGGGATACTTGCGGGTCAGCCCCTATCTTTTGCCCAACCTGTGCGCCAATCTGCCCGCGGGCAAGGCGGGCATGATGCTCGGGTTTACCGGCCCGGTTTTCTCCCCCCAGGGGGCGTGCGCTTCGGGAAATTTTGCCATCGGCCTGGGCGCGCGCATGATCCGGGACGGAGACTGCGATTTTGTGCTGGCCGGCGGTGTTGACACCTGTATCATGCCCGAGATCATCCACGGGTTTGCCAACATGAACGCCACCATCAAGGTGGGCGAAAACGACAGGGCCTGCAATGATCCGTCTCTGGCCTCAAGGCCGTTTTCCGTTGACCGAAAGGGCATGGTGCTCTCCGAGGGCTGCGGGGTGCTGGTGCTGGCCGCTGAAGAGGCCATAGCCGCACACGGGCTTGTGCCCCGGGCTGAGGTGGCCGGGGTGGGCTGGAGTTCGGATGCCTGTCATTTCACCCTGCCAAACGGGCCCACCATTGTCCGGGCCATTTCAGGGGCCATAGACGATGCCGGGCTGGCACCGGCGGATATCGAATATGTCAACGCCCACGGCACCTCCACGCGCAAGGGGGATTTCACGGAAATCCAGAGCCTGAGGGCCGTGTTTGGCAATCATTTGCAGCGCCTGCCCGTGTCCTCCAACAAGTCCCAGATCGGCCACACCCTGGGCGCATCTGCGGCCATTGAGGCGGCGCTGGGCATCGAGGGCATGCGCCGGGGGGTGATTCTGCCCACCATCAATTATATTCCGGACCCGGAACTCGGAGATATCGATGTGGTGCCCGATTCTGCCCGGGCCGGCGGGTATGAATGCTTTTTGTCCAATGCATTCGGGTTCGGGGGAACCAATTGCTGTATCGTTTTTAAAGGAGTCTGACCATGCGCCCCAAACCGTTTCATCCGGAAATCTACAACGGTGATCCGCGTTTTGTGAAAAACCGGCACGACGGCTGCATCTGGCACAGGTGCGAAAACCGGACACTGTATGCGGACACGGACCGCTCCGCGGTTGTGTATCACGCCAATTACCTGCGCTACTTCGAATTCGGCCGGGCCTCGCTCATGCGGGATCTGGCCTATCCATACGTGGATATCGAGGCCAGCGGATATGTTTATCCCATCATTGAGCTGGGAATCAAGTACCACAGTCCGCTGTATTACGATGATGCCATGTGGGTGCACACCCGGCCCGGAAATCTGGGCAAGGTGAAGCTGAGCTTTGATTATGTTATCATCCACGGCCAGACCGGCGAAATTGTCTGTACCGGATTTACCGAGCACTGCGCCCTGAATTCCGCGGGCAGGCCCGTGGGAATTGATGAAAAAACACAGAAATTATGGGAAATCTTTCCGAAATAAAACCCCTTTCGCCTGTGGTGCAAAAAATCGTTCTGCCGGCGTATGTCCAGGATCACGCTTTTGAGGGCAGGGCCCTGTATCCGGCAGTGGAGTCAATGCAGCAGCTGGCAGCCGCAGCTGCCGGGAAAAACATCTCCGGACGGATCATGGGGCAGGCCGCGTTTGCCAAGTTTCTGGAAATTGCACAAGGCCAGGACGAGATAGATGCTATTTTCGAGCTTGCGCCCGCAGACGGTCAAAGCCTGACCGCCCGGCTCATGACCCGGCAGAAAATGCCCGCCGCGGGAATTACCCGCACAAGGGAGCATGCCCGGCTTTGTTTTTTCCCGGACCACAAAGCCTTGGTCATCCCTGGTGCGCCGGCGGTGCAAACCGGGGAGCCGGTTTTTCGGGTGAATGCAGCGGATGTTTACCGTGAGTTGGTGCCTTTTGGCCCGGCATATCATAATCTTTCCGGAGACCTGCATCTGGAAAGCGGCGGTGTGACAGCGCTGATCCGCGCCCCCCAACTGCCGGAGCCCGGCGGTCCCCTGGGCTCGGTGTTTGTTCTGGATGCGGCATTTCACGCGGCCTGCGTGTGGACCCAGCGGTACAGGGGGCTTGTGGGCTTTCCGGTGGGTTTTGATTTTCGCGTGGTGATGCGGCCCGCAGTCGCCGGGGGCCGGTATTCGGCCCGGGCGGTGGCCCGACCCGGGGCCGCATGCGGCCAGGATTTTGATGTGTGGATTTTTGCCGCAGACGGCCGTGTTTGTGAATACGTCCGGGGCCTGCACATGCGCGATGTGTTTGCCGGCCGCAGAAAACCGCCAGCCTGGATTTGCGCCAAAAAACAAACTGCCGGGGGCAAGACTTGATGATTTTTGTTGTTGTTGCAGCAATGGCCTATTTGCTGGGTTCTGTCAATTTTTCCATTGTTTTTTTCCGGATCACCGGGCGGGGTGATCCCAGAACCCAATACAGCGGCAATCCCGGGGCCACCAATGTTTACCGCCAGGCCGGCGCAGCCGCAGCCGCCCTGGTGCTGGGCCTGGACATGGGCCGGGCTGCGGCCGTGGCCGTGCTGGCCCTGTATCTTCTGGAGCCCGCAGGCGTTGCATGGACCGGGCTGGCCCTTGTTGCAGGAAACCGGTATCCCTGTTTTCATCAGTTCAGGGGCGGCAAGGGGGTGGCCAATTATCTGGGGTTTTCAGCAGTGATAGTGCCCTGGGGGGCGCTTTCTTCAGCCCTGGCCTGGGCCGCGGGCTATTTTGCCTTCCGGTTGCCCTTTATTGCCTCTTTTTGCATGGTGGCCGTGCTTGGCGGGGCCATCTTTTACAAGTGGATGCATACAGCCCCGGCTGTTTTGGGGGTTCTTGCCACAATTGCGTTTATTGTTTTCAATCATCGCGGCAACATCGCTGAGCTGGCGGGCAGGGGCCGGTAGCAGGAAATGGATCGGGCGGTTTCGGGCCGTGGTGAGAACAATGAATAATATTATCATTTGATTGTTTGGTAAAAAGCTTTTTACCGCGTCCGCTGTTTGTCAGGAAGGAAGCCCTGCGGCCGGGGTCAGTTTTTTTGCTCCTGACCGTTTACGGATTCAGCCAATGCCTTCGCTTAAAATTTCAAAAACTCGGCCTGTCGGCCTCAAACAGTTTGAAATTTTTACGCTCCGGCATTTGCTGAATTTTTCCGTAAACGCTCAATGTCGCTTCAAAAACCGACCCCGCCCTTGGACTTCCTTGGAGGCGTTCCCACGGGCCGCAGCCCGGGACCGAGCTATAACAGTAACTTTTTCTGACGTTACTTAGATGTGTTGCTCTGGATCCCCTTGGTGTGAAACTTTGCACACAGTCGGCCATGATGCCGGCCCGGGGGTGGTTTGCGAGTCGCATTGAGCGCGCAAGCGGTCAGCAGGGAGCAA
>NZ_JBSRLA010000098.1:0-7643 GCF_055149105.1 Desulfosalsimonas sp.
GTTCAAGATCAAGGCTTGCGCAATTTCGAAGAATGCAGCGTACTTAGCCGTACGTGAAATTCTGAGAAATTGCGCGTAACGCAGATATTGGACTTTTACAGCGCCATCATTCCTTTACCCGTTCCACGTACTGGCCGGTGCGGGTATCGATGCGCAGTTTCTGGCCTTCTTCCACAAACGGGGGGACCTGCACGGTCAATCCGGTTTCCAGCTCAGCCGGCTTATAACTGCCCGAAGCCGTATCCCCCTTGACCCAGGGATCAGAGCGAACAACCCGCAATTCGATGAAATTGGGCAGCGAAAGCCCGATGGGCCGGCCCTGGAAAAACAAGACGTCGCAGACCGTGTTTTCCTTTAAATACTTCACCGAATCGCCGAGCTGCTCAGCTGACATGGAATCCTGCTCAAAGTTGGAGGTATTCATGAAATGATAATGGTCCCCGTCGGTGTAGAGGTATTCCATTTGCTGCTCATCGAGATCGGCCTTGTTGATTTTTTCCCCGGAACGGTAGGTTTTGTCAAACTGAGTCCCGGTGATCATGTTTTTGAGCTTGCACTTGTAAAGGGCCTGGCCCTTGCCGGGCTTGACGAACTCAAAATCCACAATCTCATAAGGGTCACCGTCGATTTCAATTTTCAGACCCTTTCGCAGATCTCCGCTTTCATACATAATTGTTTCTCTCCTATCTGAAAAAATATGTCTTTTTTACAAGTAGTGTTAAGTTTTAAGTGATTAAGTGTTAAGTAAAATAAAGAATTTAAAGGCCGGATTGAGCGGCGGCTTTTCTGGCTTCTGTAACAAACCGGGCGACTTTTTCCGGGTCCTTGGAAAAACGGATGGGCTGTCCAAATGCGTCCCGGGCATTGGTCAGGGTGCAGCTGTCCACCCCGGCCGGGCCAATGGCTTTTACCGCATCGCCGACATTGTCCGGAGACAGCCCTCCGGCGGCAATTACCGGAATGGCACTCTGGGCAACCAGTCGGGCGGCAATATCCCAGTCGCAAATGCTGCCGGTGATCCCCACATAACCGTTTTCCGGCTGGTGCTGCACGGCATTGTTTTCCAGCAGCAGGGTATCGGTAAGGAAAAAATCAGATAATGGCTCAAAATGTCTGGCCAGTTCCAGAACCGGAAAATCACCGCCCATGCCCGGAGGCGGTACAGGAATGGAACGGATGACGGCAATCCCGGGGAAACGCTGCTTTACCGTGGCCTGCATGGACATCAGCCGCCCGCACCAGGGTTCCCAGCCTTCAGGGGCATCGAGCACTGTGTGACAGAAATGGATCATGTCCGGCTGATAATAATCAAGGGCCGCGCTGATGGCATCCATGTCGTCAAACAGCGGAATCAGACTGCTTTTGGCCCCTGCAGCGGCCACCTCCCGGATCGTCTGCCAAAGCCGGGGCTGCTTCCAGTCATCTGCGGCCGTTAGAACCGAGCCAATGTGATCCACCCCAAGCTCCGCCATTGCTGCGGCTTCCCGGGGGGTCTGGATTTCATATATCTGGACGATCAACCAAAAGCTCCGTTTTGCGCGTGAATAAAAAAAAATAGCGTTGACATTTGCGGGTTGCTTTAACATATTCATTTTGTTTAAGCAAATGGTTTGCGCGGATCCCGCAGCGCTTTTTTCGCCGGATCAGCCAACACAAACCCCCGATTTGAGGCATAAATGATAGTTGTCATTGATTTTGGCTCCCAGTACAACCAGCTGATTGCAAGACGCGTGCGGGAACAGAAAGTCTACTGCCAGATTGAACCCCCGGATATTGAAATCGAGCGGCTGCAAGGCTTGAACCCCGAAGGCATCATTCTTTCCGGGGGACCGGCCAGCATATATGAAAAAAACAGCCCAAGGGTATCAGAGGCCATTTTTGACCTCGGCATCCCTGTACTCGGCATTTGCTATGGCATGCAGTTTATGGTCCACGCTCTGGGCGGAAACGTTTCAAAAGCACACAAAAGGGAATACGGATTTGCCCGGCTCCATATTCAAAACCCGGACCCGCTGATGGCCGGAATCGAAGAATCCACCCGGTGCTGGATGAGCCACGGAGACGCCATCACCGGACTGCCCGAAGGTTTTGTCACCACCGCAGTGACAGAAAACACCCCAATGGCCGCTGTGGCAGATTATAATCGGCAATTTTACGGCCTGCAGTTTCATCCGGAAGTCGAGCACACACCCGGGGGCAAACAGATGCTCAAAAATTTCCTGTTTTCCGTTTGCGGGTGCAAAGCCGGCTGGACCATGAAGAGCTTTGCAAAGGATGCGGTAAAAGAAATACGAGATGCAGTGGGCGATAAACAGGTAATCCTTGGATTAAGCGGCGGCGTGGACTCTTCTGTGGCGGCCATGCTCATCCACCAGGCCATCGGCAGGCAGCTCACCTGCATTTTCGTGGACAACGGGCTGCTGCGGCAGAGTGAAGGCGCGCGTTTGAAAAAACTCTTCGGCCAGCACCTGAAAATGAACATTGATTATGTCAATGCCGGCAAACAGTTTACAGATGCGCTCAAGGGGGTTTCTGACCCGGAAAAAAAACGCAAGATCATCGGCAAAATCTTCATGGACGTATTTGAAGCAGAGGCCCGCAAAATCAAGGACGCAGAATTTTTGGCCCAGGGGACCCTTTATCCGGACATCATCGAATCCCAATCCGCTTTCGGGGGGCCTACATCCATTATCAAATCCCACCACAACGTGGGCGGCCTTCCCAAAAAAATGAAACTCAAACTCATCGAGCCCTTGAAATTTTTATTCAAAGATGAAGTGCGCAAACTGGGCAAAACCCTGGGACTGCCCGAGGAACTGGTGTGGCGCCAGCCTTTTCCAGGCCCGGGCCTGGCCATAAGAATCATCGGCGAAGTCACCCGCAAGCGTCTGAGCGTGCTTCGCAAGGTGGATGCCATCCTGCTTGAGGAAATCCGGGCCGCAGGCTATTACAAAAAGGTCTGGCAATCTTTTGCGGTCCTGCTGCCCATCAAAAGCGTGGGCGTCATGGGCGACAAACGCACCTATGAAAACATCGTGGCCCTGCGGGCGGTAACCAGCGTGGACGCCATGACAGCCGACTGGGCCAAACTGCCCCACAAGCTGCTGGGCACCATCTCCAACCGGATCATCAACGAGGTCAACGGGGTGAACCGGGTGGTCTATGACATCAGCTCCAAACCCCCCGGCACAATAGAATGGGAGTAGAAACAATATGGAAGAGCAGCAGGATCCAAAGGGCTTTAAAATTGATTTTACAGAAGATGAGACCGAGCCGCGGGCAAAAAAAACCGCCGTACCGCCCAAAAAAAAGCCGTCCTCTGCCCCGGTTCTCAAGGCCGGCATCATTTCACTTCTGCTCTTCGGGCTGCTTGCCGGCCTTCTGTTTTTCGGTTATGTTATTCTCGACGACAGAATCGGGCAAATAGAGGCCCAACAGGATCGCCAATCCCGGCAGGTTGAAGAAAACATCGAAGAGATGGCGGAAGAACGCTTTTCCGCCCTCTCGGATCTGGTCAGCGAACCCACCCGACAACTCAAGGCCCGGGTGCTGGAACTGGAAAAACAGGTAAAGAACCTGTCTTCGGCCAACTCCCAACTTGAAAAAAACCTTGCCGAATTGCGCCAGGAAACGAAAAACAGGATCGCCGGAGTGGAAAAGCAGGTTTCTGCCCAGGAAAAAGCCGCACAATCCGGGATCAACGACCTGGAGTCCCGGCTCACTGCGGAGTTGGAAAAGCTTCGCGAGACAACCTCCGCCCTGGAACAAACCCTTGGTGAAGCCGGGAAATTCGGCCCGCGCATCAATGAAGCAGAAAAGCGCATTGCGGGTTTCAGCGACCGGTTTGTCAACCTGGAAGAAAAAATCAATGCCGTGCAAAAACAAGCCCAGGCTGGACCCGATACGGCTGAGCTGGAAAAAACCGTAAACCGCAAGATAAACGAAAATACAGCCGGACTGCAAAAACAAATCCAGGACTTGCAGCAACAGATCCAATCCCTGGAAGCCATTATGCGGACCCTGGAAAGGGTGCAGACATCCGGGGAAAATACCGGTTCCGGCGCAGGGGAAATGATTGAACAGGAACTGCAGTAGCCGCCCATGAACAGCGATACCTTAAAACGTCTTCTCCAGGCCGTGGCCAGCGGGCAAACATCAGTGGCCTCGGCCGCCGATTCTCTTCAGCATCTTTTCGTGGAAGACATTGAATACGCGCATGTGGATCATCACAGGACCCTGAGAAAGGGGTTTCCGGAAGTCATTTTCGGTCAGGGCAAGACCGCAGAGCAAATCGCCGGGATCATGGAGAAAATGAGTGCCCAGGACGACAGAGTGCTGGTCACCCGGCTTTCTGAACAAAAGGCCGACCATATTCAGGCACTTTTTCCAGAGTCTGTGTATCATGCTGACGCCCGGGTTCTGCTGCTGGAAAAAACCCCGCCGCCCATCTGCGGCAGAGGCCCGGTTCTGGTCATGTCTGCGGGCACCTCGGATATACCGGTGGCCAAAGAGGCTTGCCTGACCGCCCGGGCCATGGGAAACGAGGTTGAAACGGTCTATGATGTGGGTGTGGCCGGCATTCACCGGCTGTTTTCCCATAAGGAAGCCATTGAACGCGCATCGGTGCTGGTTGTGGCAGCAGGCATGGAAGGCGCCCTGCCAAGCGTGGTGGCCGGCCTGGTCAACCGGCCGGTAATCGCGGTGCCCACCAGCGTTGGCTACGGCACCAGCCTGGGCGGGATAACCGCCCTGTTTGCCATGTTAAACTCCTGCAGCTCCAATGTGGCTGTGGTCAACATTGACAATGGATTCGGCGCCGGTTACATGGCAGCCATGATCAATCGCCCGTAAACAACCCCCTTTGCCCCGGCTTACGACGGGCTTTTACACTCGTAATCCGGCTGCTGGGGCCGGGAAACTGTTGCCGGGGATTGCTCATTGTCCTTTGCCGCCACCAGGGCAATCAGGGTATGGCCCGCAGAAAGGCTCACGGATGTATCCAGGGTCACGGGTGTGGCCAGGCCATTGCTGTCAATGACAAACAAGGGAATATCGGTGTTGTCATAATACCTGGAAAAATCCTCGTATTTGAAATTCTGTGTGAGTTTCACGGTTTTGACGATCCCGTTGCCCAGCATCCGGCCGTAGAGGTAAGAAAAACTCGCCCGCTTGTCAAACAGATAGCGCCCCCGCAGATGACCCGGCAGCACTTCTTCGGCATGCACCTGTTCAACATCGGGGGGCAGCTGAAACACTTCCATGTGATCAAAAATCTTGCGGTAATGCAAAACGGCCAGAGCGTTTAACTCGTCATTGGGCGACAGGGCCAGCAACCGGCCGATGCCGCAGAGCCGGATATTGTCTGTAAACACGTTGGTGTATCTGCAGGGCAGCCCGGCCATGCGCGCGGCCTTGATATTGGCCCGCTGGCTGTCCACCAGCAGAATGCGGCAGCCCGCATCATGGAGGGCAATGCCGATTTTTCTGGCCAGCAGGTGGGCGCCCACGATGAGAAACCCGCTCGGCCGGGGCTCTGCTATTTTGAGTATCCTTGCCAGGGGCGATGCCAGAGCACTATAGAAAAATACCGTGACAATGATGACAAAAAAGGTCAGCGGTACAAGCTGATCAGCCATGGGATATCCGCTTTGGGACAGCCGCAGGGCGAAAATCGAAGACACTGCCGCAGCCACAATCCCGCGCGGGGCCATAAAAGCCATAAACAGCTTTTCCCGGATATGGAGCCTGGAGCCCATGGCCGACAGCATCACCGCAGCCGGCCGGACCAGGAAAATGAGCAGAACAATAAAGACCACGGCTCCCGGATCAATAACCGTCAGATCTGAGATCCGCAGCCTTGCTGTCAGAATGATAAACAACAGCGAGATGATCAAAACCCGCAGGTCTTCCTTAAACTCGATGATATCGCGCAGGGCCACGGATTTCTGATTGCCCAGCACAATTCCCATGACCGTTACCGCCAGCAGGCCGGATTCCTCGGCAATAAAATTGGAAAGGGTAAATACCGTAATCACAAGGGCAAGCGAAAAAGGATTTTGCAAAAAGTCGGGAATCCAGAACCTTCGGATCATGCGGATCAGAAAATAAGCGCCTGCCAGGCCCAGCACGGCTCCGGCGGTAATCATCCGGATCATGCCCAGCAGAAAAATGGTGGTGCCGGCAGCAGGGCTTGCAGTGGTGACAATCACGTCAAAGACCAACACCGCCAGCAGGGCGCCGATGGGATCGATGAGGATGCTTTCCCATTCCAGGGTGGCATCGGTATTGTGGGGCAGGCGCACATGCCGCAGCAGCGGGCCGATGACCGTGGGCCCGCTGACCACGATGATGGCACCCAGCAGCACGCTTAGCATCAAGGGGAGATCCAGAAACAAAAACGCCAGGAAGCTTCCGCACACCCAGGTCACCAGCACGCCCACGGTGATGAGATTGCGCACCACATCCCCGGTGTATTTCAGCTCTTCAAGCCGCAGGTTGATCCCGCCTTCAAACAGAATCACGGCCACGCCCAAAGACACAAATACGGGCAGCATATCCCCAAACAGGGCGTCCGGGTCCATCAAGCCGGTCACAGGCCCGGCCACCAGCCCGAATACCAAAAGCAGCATGATCGAAGGCAGCTGAAGCCGCCAGGCCAGCCATTGGGCCAGCACGCCAAGGAAAAGCAGAAGAGTGACGCCAGCCATGAGTTCCACGTAACCATTACCTCCGGGTATGAAAACAAATCATTGGACAGATCCATAGTGACCGAACGAAAAATCCTGGTTTTCGTTCAGGCACTATTATAAACACGAAACCGTCCCGGGGCACATGGTTATTTACCGACTGATTCAAAGCTTTGGGCGTGTTGTTTCATAAAGCGCGCAATCAGCAGATCCGAATGCCGGACGCTTTGCTTGAGCCATTCCAGGCGCAAATCCTGCTTTTCCTCTTCTGCAAGCCCCCAGTTGATCTTTGAGGCCCGGAGCCGGCGGACAAGCTCGTAAAACACCAGGGCAGCGGACACGGAAATATTGAAACTTTCCGTAAACCCGTACATGGGAACACGCAGGAATTCATCCGCATTTTCCATCAAAACATCAGAAAGGCCTTCAAGCTCGGTACCGAAAAAAAAAGCGGCTTTTCCTGCAGAAAGGTTAAAATCCGGCAGGGAAACGTCGCGGCTGTGGGGTGTGGTGGCAACGATCCGGTAGCCGCGCCTCCGCAGGACCGAAACCGCCGCAAGGGTGTTGTGGGCAAGGCTGTTGTGACGAATCAGGGTCAGCCACTTGGAGGCGCCAAGGGCCACATCCGGGTTGACCCGGTATTCATACTCGTTTTCGATGATATGGGCGTCCTGAATGCCGAAACAATCCATGCTCCGCAGCACGGCACTGGCATTGTGGCCCTGAAAAACATTTTCCAGGGCAACCGCCAGGTACCGGGTGCGGTTTGCCAGGACCCGCTCGAAAGTATCCAGGCGCCTTTGGGTGGCAAAACCGGAGAGATATTGGATCAGCTGCTTTTTGTGCTTTCTATTCACAACCTTCGATATCCGTCAGAGACCAAAAGGATTCAAGCATAAATCCGAAGCACGAAATCCGAAATGCGAAACAATATCGAATCAGCCAAACTCGAATTTT
>NZ_JBSRLA010000099.1:0-7349 GCF_055149105.1 Desulfosalsimonas sp.
TGAACTGGCATGGGTGCATGATCCGGCCTATATTGCCAAAATCGCCGAGACGGCCGGGCACAGGCTTTCCTCCCTGGATCTGGACACCCAGACCACCGCCCAGTCCTATGCCACGGCCAGGCTTGCCGTCGGCGGGGTTTTCAGCCTGATCGACGCGGTGCTGCAGGAAAAGCAACCGCATTGCGGCATCGCCTGTGTGCGGCCGCCCGGGCATCATGCAGAGCCGGACCGTGCCATGGGATTCTGCCTGTTTAACAACATCGCCCTGGGCGCACAATACCTCAGAAGACAATACGGCGTAAAACGGGTGCTGATCGCAGACATCGACGTGCACCACGGAAACGGGATTCAGAAAGCGTTTTATGAATCCCCGGAAGTGCTTTATTTCTCTGTCCATCAGTTCCCGTGCTACCCGGGTACCGGCAGGCTCGCCGATATCGGAGCCGGCCGGGGCGTGGGGTACACCATCAATATGCCCCTGTCAAAGGGCCGGGGCGACGGCGACTATGCCCTGATCCTGCACCACCTGCTGGCGCCGGTGGCCCGGGCGTACGCACCGGAAGTGATCCTGGTGGCCCTGGGGTTTGACCTGTATGCCCATGACCCGCTGGGGCAGATGAATGTCACGCCCGAAGGCTATGCCCTGTTGACCCACATGCTCAAGTCCCTTGCCGGGGAGGTCTGCAGCGGACACATCGTTTTCGTGCTCGAAGGCGGCTACAGCCAGGAGGGCATCCTTTCCTGCGGCCGCCGCGTCTTTCAGGAACTCGCAGACCTGCCCACCCTGCCGCCTGAAAAAATCAAACGGCCGGCCCTGGAAAAACCCGCCACTTTGCCTGAACTGAGAAAAGTCATGGACGTGCACAAAAAATACTGGCCCGTTCTTCAATAGCTGTTCCGTTCCCTTTTTCACGACCGAAACAATCCATATCCACCCAATGTCCACCATGTGTTGACAGGCATGCTCCGTTGATGGGCGGTATTTTTAGTTCTTATATTTTTTTATTTGATTTCAGTTACTTAAAAAAGGAGTCCAGGGGCGTCGCAATGGCATGCTTTTTGATATGTATTTGAACAAACATGCCCGGCGGGTGAAAGAATCCCGCGGACCTTGGGCAATATATTTTTCACCTAAATTGAGCGTTTCAGATTTTTAAAAGCACTTTATTTGAAAGGATCACATCCATTTCTATTTTAAAAATCTGAAACCCTCCGGGATTTTCAATTTTACCGCATCTACTGCGTCAGATACAGCCTTGCATAGTTGACTATAGCGAGTCTGCATCTTCCTTGTATATACGGCAAACTTGAAAATCGCTCAATTTAGGTTTCATGCAAAGGAAGCGCTGAATGAAAGGAATCGAAACACTGGGCAAAAATCCGGACAACGGGTACCAGGTGCCTGAAAAAAATGCATACGTTCACCTCTTCCGGCGCTTTACCGTGCTGACGGTTGTCTGTTCCATTGTTCCGCTGCTGCTGGTGGGGTGGGGGCTGAACATGCATTACACCTATTTTGCCAAAACCCGGATTATCAATTCTTTCAGGGATCGGGTGGCCAATCACGGGAGATTTATCGAGCAGTTCCTGCAGGAGCAGAGTTCCAAGCTGCGGCTGGTCGCATACACCCATTCCAAGGAAACGCTGCGGCAGCCGGAAAAGCTGGAGCAAGTGTTCGAAAACATGAACAAGGACTATCCCTCGATTACCGACCTGGGCGTCATTGATGCACAGGGGCGCCACCTGGCCTATGTGGGCCCGTATGACCTGCTGGATAAAAATTATTTTCAAGAGAAATGGTTCAAGCAGGTCATGGAAAAGGGGGTCTACATCAGCGACATGTTCATGGGATTCCGCCAGGAACCGCATTTCATTATCGCGGTACTTCGGAATGCAGAAGAGGGGAAATGGATCCTGCGGGCCACCATCAATACCCACGTATTCCGGTCCCTGGTGGAAAACGTGCGCATCGGCGAAACCGGCGAGGTCTACATGGTCAACGAAAAAGGCCTTTATCAGACCAATCCCCGGTTCGGCGGGGCGATCATGGATCAGGCAAACGTGTCTGTAAACCATTTCAGCACACCGGTGCAGGTCAATGTTTATGATGAAAGCGCCGGGGGGCGTTTTACAAACCGTATTATCGGCAAATCCTGGCTCAGCGAACCCCGGTGGATGCTGATCATCGAGCAGGATTATACCGAGGCGTTTGCCGAAGTGTTCCATGCCCGGTTCACGAATCTTTTGTTCCTTCACCTGAGTGCACTGAGCATCCTGGTGGCGGCCATATTTATCACCCGGCACATGGTGAAACTCATCAAGAACCGGGACCTTCAGGCCGCCCGGCTGAACACCCAGCTCATGCAGGCCAGCAAAATGGCCTCCATTGGGGAGCTTTCGGCCGGTGTGGCCCACGAGATCAACAACCCGGTGGCCATCATCATGACCGAACGGCAGCTTCTGCTCGATCAATTCCAGAAATCCGAAATCGACGACCCGGAATTCCGGGAGCAGTTTCAAAGCTCCATGGAGCAGGTCGCTGTGCAGGGACAGCGGTGCAAGCGCATCACCCAGAATCTGCTGCGGTTTTCCCGGCGGACCCGGTCCATGGTGGAGACCATTAATTTGAATCAATTCATCGGCGAGGTCATCGAGCTGATGGAACGCGAAGCCAGGAGTTCCGGCATCAAGTTCATCGCAGATCTCGACGAGCGGCTGGAATCCATTGAGTCGGATCCCTCCCAGCTGCAACAGGTATTTCTGAACCTGATCACCAATGCCATAGACGCCCATGAAAACAAGTCCTATGGCTCCATCCGGATTGCGACCAAATACGATGATACTGCAGAAGGGGTTTTCATCACTATTGCCGATACCGGATCAGGGATTTCGAGCAAGGACCTGGATCGGATCTTCGATCCCTTTTACACCACAAAGCCGGTGGGTAAGGGCACGGGTCTGGGCCTTTCGATCTGTTACAGCATTGTCCAGCAATTGGGGGGAGACATCACGGTTCGCAGCGAACTTGGGGAAGGAACTGAGTTTGTTATTTTTCTTCCCCCTGCCATGCCGCAAAAAACTGCAGAAAAGGATGAACAATCCAGCGAAACAGAAACCAAAGCAACATAAAAAAGGAGGTAACCATGAAAGGCAGTCGAATATTGCTTGTAGACGACGAAGTCGTTTTCACCAACAACATGTCCAAGCTGCTGAAGAGCCGGGGCTATCGGGTAGGGGCAGTCAACAGCGGGGATGCGGCCATCCGGGAGCTTCAGAACCAGGATTTTGACGTGGTGGTGCTGGATCTGAAGATGCCGGGTATGGACGGGATTTCCACGTTAAAGGAGATCAAAAGGCTCGACCTGTTTACCCAGACCCTGATCCTGACCGGCCACGGCTCCATTGACTCGGCCCTGGAAGCCGTCAAGCTCGGTGCCTATGATTATTTGACCAAGCCGTGCGAGATCGATGAGCTGGTGGAAAAAATCGAGGGCGCCTGGCAGAAAAAGGATTCCGAGGTCAAGGAGGAGATGCAGGAAAACGTCCAGAAGATCATCGAATCACCGCATTCGGTATTCGACCTGTATCCGAAGGGCAAAGATAAAAAGAAATAATGCCGTAACTTATATTTTTATTACTTGGCGGGCATAACATTTTTTAGCCTTTTTACGAAGCCATCAAAAATGAAAAGGAGGATGAACAATGGCAAATTCCGTACCTATGACGGGTTTGACATGGTTAGTATCACGGTGGGCAATGCTGCCACCCCCTTTTCCCGGGAGTTTCTGACATCTTCAAAGCGCCAGCAGCTCGTTGAGCGAACATTTGTGGGTGATCACAACTACGGCACCCCGGACCGGGCCGCGGGCGTGCATCTTTCCGGCAATGTGCTGGATAAGAAACTGGGGTGGGCCGTATCCGGGGTCCAGTCCTGCATTGACCCGGATAACAGTAAGCTCGATTTCGATACGCCGGTCAACCGCAATGATGACTTTAACGAGGGCTGGATGGCCGTGGGGCGGGTGGACTTTCACCCCTTCGGCTACCTGAAAATGGCCCAGGGCGACTTTGACAGGGAGAACCTGAAGGCCACGATCAGCCTGGCCGCCTTTACCTGGTCAAATGATGACGACAAATATTTCACCGGATGAAGATGTAGATAGTGTCAACGGTTTCGAAGTCAGCGGCGCGGTGCGATTCATGGGGTTTTCTGTTGATGCCGAATACAATTTTTTCAATTCTGAACTCGTGGATGACGGCGTCACTGCGGGCATTTATGAAAACAGCGAGACCGACCTGGAGAACTGGGCCGTGGAAGGTGGCTATATGCTGCCGGGCAACATGGTCGAGATCGTGGCCGGGTATGAAAGTCAGGATGCGGACAATTATGCAGAAGCCTGGAACCGTACCTCGGTGGGGGCCAACTATTTCTTCACCGGCAACCACGATATCAAGCTGCAGGCCACTTACCGGATGGGAGAAAATATTGACGGGGTGGACGGAGATGATGCAGACGAGGTTTTTGTTCAGATGCAGTATGTTTTCTAAACTCCGACAGACTTAATATTCGGCCGGCTGCCGAAAGGGGGGGCCGGCCGAATCTTCAATAAAGGGGGGGAAATGAAGAACCCAGGGTCGTTTAATAGTGAGCCGCAGCCGCAGGTGCCTGAAGAACCCAATTATGCGCTGTTGATCCGTGAACGGGTCAACAGATACGGCGATAAAACGGCCCTGCGCACAAAACGGTCGGGCGCATGGGAGTCGTTGAGTTGGCGGCAATTGGGGGAAAAACTGGAAAAAGCCGCCGGCGCCATGCTCGGCGCGGGCCTGGAGCCCCAGCAGATGATCGCAATTTACTCCCAGAACAAGCCGGAGTGCACGATTGCCGATATTGCTGCGCTGAGCATCCGCTGCGTTCCGGTTTTCATCTATCCGACCAACACCGCAGAGCAGGCCGAGTACATCGTCAATGATGCGGGTGCCCGGCTGCTGTTTGTGGGCGACCAGGAGCAGTATGACAAGGCCGCCTCTTTTTTCGGGAACTCGGCGTGCCCGGAGAAAATCATCGCCTTTGACCGCGGCATCCGGATCGATGCCTCCGAAGACGTCATGTATTTTGATGATTTTCTGGCCCGGGGGGATGCGCAGGGCGTGCAAGATAAAATCGAAAAGCGCCTGACAGGCGCCTCCCAGGACGATATTCTGACCCTGATTTATACCTCCGGCACCACGGGAATGCCCAAAGGCGTGATTTTGACGCACTACAACATCCTGTTCAGTGGTGCCAGCCACGATATCCGGCTGCTCAATCCGAATGAAACCGATCTGTCCCTGTGCTTTCTGCCCCTGTCGCACGTGTTTGAGCGGGCCTGGACTTACTATGCGCTCTACAAGGGGATGGAAATTGTCTATCTCGAGGATCCAAAGCAGATCATCGGTTTTATTGCAGAAGTCCGGCCGACCATTATGTGCGCCGTGCCCAGGATTTATGAAAAAATCTACGCCGCGGTCTTCCACAACATGGAATCGGCCTCTTCCGTGAAAAAAAGATTGTTTGAATGGGCAGTGGAGGTGGGCCGGCGGGCCAATAACTGTAAAAAGGACCGTCTGCCGGTACCGCCCGGGCTGAAATTCAGGCACATGATTGCCGACCGGCTGGTGCTCAAAAAGATCCGGGACCTGGTTGGCGGCAGGATAAGATTTATGCCCTGTGCCGGCGCCCCGCTGTCACAGGAGATCGAGGAATTCTTTTACGCGGTGGGTGTTTTTGTCTGGTACGGGTACGGACTGAGCGAAACCACGGCCACTGTGACCTGTCATCCGCCGTATCACTTCCAATTCGGCCTGGTGGGCACACCCATGCCGGGCGTGGAGGTGAAAATTGCCGATAGCGGGGAAATTCTCGTGCGCGGCGGCAATGTCATGCAGGGATACTATAATCGGCCCGCGGACACGGCGGATGCCTTCGAAGACGGGTGGTTCAGGACCGGGGATGTGGGGGAATTTGCGGAAAACGGGGAATTGCGCATCACGGACCGCATCAAGGACCTGATGAAAACCTCGGGCGGCAAGTATATCGCCCCCCAGGCGATCGAGTCCGTGGTGGGCGCCGATCACTTCATCGAACAGGTCGTGGTCATCGGCGAGCGGAAAAAATATGTCTCCGCCCTGATCGTCCCGGAGTTCGAGGCGCTGGCGGAATACGCCCGGAACCGGGGGATCGAATACGGCTCCCCGGCGGAACTGGTCAACCGGTCCGATATCATTGAAATGTACCGCAAGCGGATCGAACAAAGGCAGGCCGGCCTGGCCGAGTATGAAAAGATCAAGCAGTTTACGCTTTTATCTGAGCCTTTTTCCGTTGACCGCAATGAGATTACGCCCACCCTGAAGGTCAAAAGAAAAATGGTGACCGAAAAGTTCGCAGATTCCATCGAGCGGATGTACAAGTAAGCAGGGCCGGTCAGATATTATACAGGTAGTGGCACACCCGGCATCCCTCGGGGGCTTCGGGCATGGCTTTTTCCGCGGCCTGCTGAAGCTGGGAGCGATTGGCCCCGCCGCTGATAAAGCCTTCTGCAAATTTGTCTTCGTATATCCGGATCCGCTCTTCAAAAATATTCCTGTAAAACCGGCAGGTCTTGGCTTCCCACAGGTCGGCCAGGTCATCTTCGGGCAGCCGGCCGTAATGGACCTGCGGCATCACCGCGTCTTTGCCCAGAAACGTGGTGGGGCCGCCGATGGCCAGGTTGATGCAGGGGGCCGCCGATCCGTCGTGTCGGATGAACATGGATGTGGTGGGGTCCTGCTCGCACACTGGCTGTTCGTCCGGCGTAAATGGAAAGTCGGTGGTGGCAAGCCCCAGTTTTTTGGCTGTGCGCCTGGCCTTTTTCAGTTCCTTTTCCATTTGCCGGACCTGCCTGGTCTCTTGCGTGGCAAACAGGCCGAGGCCCTTGCCGTGCTCGCCCCGGATGACATCGCACTGCTTGAAATTGACCTGGTCCGCCCCCAGTTCCGCGGCCAGTTCCACAATGGCCGTAACCTGGTGAAAGTTGACCGGCATCATGACGAAGTTGATCATGACTTTGACCGGTTTGCCGGCGCGCATCCGGCAGAACCGCCTGAGATTTTCACAGACCTGCTCAAAATTTGCGCCCAAGCGGATTTTTTCATAAACCTCGGCCGTGGCCCCGTCCATGGAAACACACACCCAGTCCACGCCGGCATCAAGCAGCGCCCGGCTCTTTTCTTCGGTGAGCAGCGTGCCGTTGGTCAAAATGCCGGTCTCGCATCCGGCGCGGTGCGCTTCTGCCATCCAGTCTGTTAAGTGCGGCTGGAGCAGGGGCTCG
>NZ_JBSRLA010000100.1:0-6517 GCF_055149105.1 Desulfosalsimonas sp.
CTGAGGATTTTATTTTCACCGTGGACCGCGAAGGCCGCTTCCAGTCCATGAACAGTTATACCGCCAATTTTTTCGGCGGCCGGCCTGCGGATTTCATCGGCCGGAACATTGACCATCTCCTGCCGGCGGACTCCGCGCAAAAACAGCGCGTGCTGCTCCAGATGGTATACCGCCACGAGCGAAGCGTCCGCGACGAGTTTCCCCTGCAGGTGGAAAAGGGGCATGAAGTCTGGCTGAGTGCCAGTTTTATGCCCATCCGGGATGAAACCGGGCGGGTGGAAACCGTGCTGTGCATTGCCCGGGATGTCACTCATGAAAAAAACCTGGAGCGTCAGCTTATCAATACGGAAAAGCTCGCTTCCCTGGGAACCCTGGCAGCCGGAGTGGCCCATGAGATCAATAATCCCCTGGGCGTGATCCTGGGTTTCTCTGATTTGCTGATTCGAAAGACCTCCAGGGACAGCCAGTCTTATGAAGATCTGAAAACCATTGAGCGGCAGGGGATGCATTGCAAGCAGATCGTGGAGAACCTGCTGCGTTTTGCCCGGTTCGGAGAAGGCGCGGAAAGTCATTCTGATGTAAACGAAAGCATCCTGGAAATTATCAATATTGTTTTCCATACCATTGAAATGGAGGGCATTGAGCTGGTCACGGAGCTGGAAGAAGACCTCCCGCCCGTGCGCGGGGATCCCCGGGAGCTGCAACAGGTGTTTCTGAACCTGGTCAACAACGCCTGTGCGGCCATGAAGGGCGGTGGCACCCTGACCATCCGCTCCGGCTACGAACCCGGGGCCAAAAAAGCGGCCGTGGAGATTGAAGACACGGGTCACGGCATCCCCCGCCAGGATCTGGACCGGATTTTTGAGCCGTTTTTTACCACCAAGCCCGAAGGCGAGGGCACGGGGCTCGGCCTGTCGGTTACCTACGGCATTGTCAGCAAGTACGGCGGTACAATCGACTGCAGAAGCACGCCGAAAGAAGAGCCGGAGAACCCCGAAGAGAAACACGGCACGGTTTTTATCGTCAAAATGCTGATTTATGAGGCGGATTCATAATGGCCGGAAAAATTTTGATCGTTGATGATAAAAAGGACATGCTGGTCCTGCTTTCCCGGTATATCGCCGAAGAGACCGAGCACGAGGTCAGCACCCAAAGCGATCCGCAAAAGGCGCTTGAAATATTTGCGCGCAGCCCTTTTGACCTGGTGGTCCTTGACTTGAAGATGCCGAAAATGAGCGGTATCGAAGCGCTGCGGCAGATCAAGAAGATCCGGCCCGATACCTCGGTGGTTATCATGACCGCATATGCCACCATTGAAACCGCTGTTGAGGCGATTCAGGGGGGCGCATACGATTATATCACCAAGCCCTTCCGCCGGGAACGGATTCTGCTTACCATTGACAAGGCCATGCAGTGGCGGCAGATCGTTTCGGAAAACATCGCCCTGCGCGAAGAGCTGGTGCAGAAGGAAGCTGCGCCGCCTGTTATCGGCTCATCAGGCGCCATCAAATCCATTCTCGAAGAAATCAGGCAGGTGGCGCCCACCACCGCCACCGTACTGATCACCGGCGAGAGCGGCACCGGAAAGGAGCTGGCGGCGCAGGCGGTGCACCAGTACAGCCTGCGCAAATCCAAGCCGTTAATTACCGTCAACTGCACGGCCATATCCGAAAACGTAATTGAGTCCGAGCTGTTCGGCCATGTCAAGGGGGCGTTTACCGGCGCCTGGAAAGACAAAAAAGGGCTGGTGGAAGAAGCCCACGGCGGCACCCTGTTCCTTGATGAAATCGGGGACCTGAGCCTTTCAATGCAGACAAAGCTACTTCGGCTTCTGCAGGAAGGCGAATACAAGCCGGTGGGCTCCACCCGCACCCGAAGGGCCGATATCCGCTTCGTGGCGGCAACCAATCATAACCTGGAAAAAGAAGTGCAAAGCGGCAATTTCCGCGAAGACCTGTATTATCGGCTCAACGTGATTCATGTCCACATGCCGAGCCTGGCCATGCGCCGGGAGGATATACCGGTGCTTGCCCAGCATTTTATGAGAAAGTACGCGCTGCTTTACCAGAAGCAGATTCGGCAGATATCAACAAATGCGCTTAAGGCTCTATCCGCCCATACCTTTTCAGGAAACGTCCGGGAGCTGGAAAACATGATTGAACGGGGCGTTATTTTCTGCAGGAGCGAAATCCTTGAAGTAATTGATATTTTTTCGTCTCCTGTAGAAAGCCGGGAGAACGGGACGACAGCCGGTCCCGATATTTTGAACCTGCCTTTCAGGGAAGCAAAGGAGGCTGTCATGACGGAATTTTACCGCCGGTATATCAGGGGACTGCTGGAGGACAGTGACGGCAACATCAGCCGGGCCGCGGAAAAGGCCGGGATCCAGAGACAATACCTGCATCGGCTCATCAAGGAGGTCGGCCTGGAAACAGAAGTGTTTAAGCGAAAAAACGGCGGTTAAGGGTTTTGTTTCAACCCCAGTTTTGCAAGGGCGTCATCGAGACGGATTATGCCGATGGGACGGCCATTCTGGATTACCGCAATCCGGTTGATGCCGTTTGACAGCATGACCTTTACGGCGTGGGTGAGCTTGTCATCCGGGGCCACGGTATGCTCCATGCGGATTCCCGGTGTATAAGGCATTAAAACAGCTTTGACTTTCCGCGATTCCATATGATTTCGCGACCTGTTTTTTTAAGGTGGCGGGCACCCGGCGCGCCACCTTTTTCTCCACGCCACCAAAATCCGGCATAACAGCCGTGATTTTAATGCGGTATATTCACATTATAGGCATACTGGGAAATGACATAGACGATATATATTCCCAGAAGCCATGCACCCTGCCATCTATGGAAATAACCCTTTTTCCTCTGCATCCTTATAAACACCCTGAAGGAATAAAGAATAAGCAGCATCACCGGGAAGTGAAACATGTAAAAATTAACGGGGATAGCCAGCGATTTTGCAGAGGCAGCAGCTCCTATAACAAACAGGCAGTTTAAAACGTCTGCCCCCACTACATTGCCCACCATTATTTCCGGGTGTCCTTTTTTTATGGCCGCAACCGCGGTCATAAGCTCAGGCAATGATGTGCCGAAAGCCACCATGGTGGCGGCAATAACGTCCTGGGGCACTCCGAAGCGGACGGCAACTTCTGCCGCACTGGGTACAAGTATCCGGGCGCCCATGATTACCAGGAAAAGACCGCCGCCGACTTGCAGCAGAGAACCGGGAATGCCCATCAGCTCGGAGTCGTCCACGGCCTCGCCGTCTAAAGCCTGCTCGCCGCCTATTTTTGCCCATCTATAGGTGGCATACATGTATGCGACAAGAAGGGCCAGGAATAAAAATCCTATTTCCCGCTTGATCATTGGTTCGGGCATTATTAACAAGGCTGCCACTGAAATCGCAACCAGAAGGGTGGCAGAACCGACCTGTACCCATCCGGTGCGGTCGAGGATAAATTTGTTCATCGGCACCCGGGTCATTACACACGCGAATCCAAGAACCAAGCCGGTATCTGCGATTATCGAGCCCACGCCATTGCCCAGGGCCAGGCCGGGATTTCCCGTCCATGCAGCCATTACCGAAACAAAAGCTTCCGGCAGGGTTGTTCCAAGGGAAACAATCGTGGCTCCGATTACGATTCTTGGCAGCCCCGTCCTTCTGGCCAGGCCCACTACACCGTCAATTGCCCAGTCTGCTCCTTTTGAGAGCATGATGATACAGATCACAATAATGACAAGTAAAATCAGGGTCGGCAAGTCCGGGATGAATCTTTGCAGTAGTTCTTCCATTGGTAACTCTCCTTAATTGTTCTTTGAATGGAATATATTTAACGAACCTAAGTTATCATCTTTCAAATATTGAAAATCAAAAAGCAAAACATATGCCCATAAACGGGCTTTTTTTGTAAAGGCTTAAAAATAATAGAAAAACTCTTCTCCGCTGCGCATCGGAGAAAAGTGCTTGCCCCCGGGATTTCCTGGTTCAGCAAGCAGGAATGTCCATTAAGGGTTTCATTTTTGCCGGAAATGTCAACATACAGTTGACACCCGGGGCGGAAAAATTTGCGGCCACAAGGCTTGCAATGATTTGCCCCGGCCAGCTTGAATTTTAATATAGTATTGTTTCAGTATGTTTTGGGTCTGCACTTATACCCGGAGGTCAATGGCACATATTTTGATTACAGGATAATAAAATCGGCCGAAGCTTATGGGATGCGAATGTAAAAATGGAAAATCGTTTACGAGAGGAGGCAAGAATGACAGAAAAAAACAGAAGGACGGGCTTTGAAGTCTCGGAAGAACTGGAGGCCACAAAAAAAACCATGCTGGAAAGGGCCATTCCCGGAAAGCGGCAACTCCTGGGGGCGTTGTATGGATTCGGCCCCCTGATAGCAGTTTTTCTTGTGGGGTGCTGGCTGGCCGGCAACCCCTTTGAGGCCACCTGGCGGGCAGCAGACTCCCAGTACAATATTTCCCACGGGCTTGTGGGGACCAACCAATGGCACATTGTATGGATAGCGGTTGTAATTGGGTTGTTTTTTGAATTCATGGACGCGTCTGCCGGCATGGGTTTCGGCACAGTGATGAGCCCCGCGCTTATGGCCCTGGGCTTCACCCCGCTTCAGGTGGTCCCTGCCATCATGATCCAGCAGGCCACCTGCGGGGTGGTCGGGGCATTTCTGCACCGGGAGTTTGAAAACGTGGAATGGAAATTCAGTCCAATGTCCGAGACAGTAAAACTTTGGCTTTTGATTTCGGGCCTGGGGGTTATCGCGGTAATAATTTCCATAACCTCGGTTTACGCAATTTTTTCGGTAGCCAAGGCATGGATCAAGCTCTATGTGACGATTCTTCTTTTGGGTATGGGGGTGGTGGCCCTTTACCAGGCCTATTCCTCCGGGACCAAAAGGCCCTATCGTTTCAAGCGAATGGCGGGCTTTGCCTTTCTTGCGGGGTTTAACAAGGGCATCGGCGGCGGCGGCTACGGCCCGGTGGTTACCATCGGCGGCCTGATTTCGGGTGTGCCGGCCAAATCACAGCTTGCAGTCACAGCTATCAGTGAGGGTACGGTCAGTACGGTGGCGGCGATCGTCTGGTTTACCATGGTGGCTTCGGGAATGAAAATTGACTTTTTGCTGCTTCCTACAATGATGATCACAGCCATCGGCGGAGGGATACTGGCCCCATATGCCACCCGTGTCTTTCCCCAGAAGTTCTGGACATATACGATACCTATCTATTGTCTGATAGTCGTGGCGATCCTGGTTTACAGGTTCCTGCCGGACTGGATGGCTGCGGCCGGATTGTAGGCCATGAGAAAAGCAATTTCCATCATATCAAAGAGCGCGATCGGCTGGAGTGCAGAAATGCTTTCCAGCCGAAGCGCCGTTGAAGCAGGTTTGCAATGAACCAGGCCCTTCAGCAGTCCGGCCTGGGCCATTGTCTTGATGAAAAAAGAAGGAGAATCAATAATGGAACAATACGGGTTTAAAGGGAGTCTTAGAAGTCAGATGGGAAGAGAGGAATATGCCCGCCGCCGGGCGAAAAGATTCGGCCTGACCATGGTTGTTCTGGGGATTTCTGTGGGGTTGTATTACCTGGGGTTTTTCGGCACTGCAGAGGGCCCTTTGAATCCCGCCAGAATCGGGTCTGCATATAAGAGCCTCGGCCTTGGAAAGACGCATCTGCTTTCGGGTCTTATAGGATTTTTTCTTGTTTCTCTCACATGGAATTGGGTTTATAATATTGTAAACAGGATTAGAAAGCGTTTGGCAGTCCCCGGCAGTCTGTCTTTGCAAAGTCGCAGCCGCGATTACGATAGGACTTACCGGCCGATGCGCAAGGGAGTCTGGGGACATACGGTATGGGCGGCACTGTTTATAGTTTTGATCAGCGTAATGATTCATCTGTATTGAGCCGTTGAAAAGAGGATGATGTGGAAAAGTCGATTCGGGTCCTGGTGGTTGATGACGAAGGGCGTTTCGCGGACAATATTTCCCGTTTGCTAAACAAAAGGGGTTTTTGTGCATCCGCGGCCTACAATGGCAGGGACGCCATTGATGCAGCAAAGAGGAAACGATTCGACGCGGTGGTGCTCGATTTGAGAATGCCGGAACTGGACGGCATCGAGACATTGCGGGAATTGAAAAAAACAGACGACAGCAGTGAGGTCATAATGCTGACCGGATATGCGGACGTGGAAACAGGTGTTGAGGCTGTCAGGGAAGGGGCGTTTGACTATTTATTTAAACCCTGTGATATTGATGTTCTGGCTGGAAGGATTCGGGAGGCAGTGACAGCCGAAGAAATCAAGCGCCACCCTGTTCTCTGGTCCAGACGGGTGGTCAAGGAAATCAGCAATGCGGATTTCATCCGCCTGGATACGGGCGATGACCTGAAAAAGGCAATGGATATCTTCAATGCCATCGGGCAGGCCCCCAAGCGGGAGGAACTGCATGTGACCGACCGGCAGGACAGGCTCCGGGGCGTGGTTTCCAAAAACGATT
>NZ_JBSRLA010000101.1:0-6294 GCF_055149105.1 Desulfosalsimonas sp.
GGCACCGCGGACACCAATTTTGCCGGCCTGGAGGCCCGGAAATACCTGGAATTTGAGCAGGCCTTCATGTTTTACCTGCCCCGGCTGTGCGAGCACTGCCTAAATCCGGCATGTGTTGCCTCATGTCCGTCAGGCGCGCTTTACAAAAGGGATGAAGACGGCATCGTGCTGGTGGATCAGGCCCGTTGCCGGGGCTGGCGCTACTGCGTGTCCGGCTGCCCCTACAAAAAGGTCTATTTCAACTGGAAAACCGGCACCTCGGAAAAATGCATCTTCTGCTATCCCAGAACAGAAAGCGGCATGACAACGCTCTGCTCTGCCTCCTGCGTGGGCCGGATCCGGTATGTGGGTGTGATCCTCTATGACGCAGACCGCATATCAAAGGCCGCATCCGCTGCCGATCCCAAAGACATCTATCCGGCCCTTGTGGACATGATGCTCGATCCCAATGATCCCAAGGTGCTTGATGAGGCTGAAAAACAGGGCATTTCCCAGGGGGTTTTAAAGGCCGCCCAAAACTCGCCCACAGACAAGCTCATGCGCAAATGGCCCCTGGCCCTGCCGCTTCACCCGGAATACAGGACCCTTCCCATGGTCTGGTATGTTCCGCCCTTAAGCCCCGTGCAGACCGGCGCTGAACACACTGATTTTGATGAAACCCTTTTGGACATGCGCATTCCCGTCAAATACCTGGCCAATCTCCTGGCAGCCGGTGACGAGGCCCCGGTGCGCCGGTCTCTTAAATATATCATGGCCCTGCGGGCCTACATGCGCTCTATGCGCCTGGAAAAAACCCCGGACAAAAGCATACTTGAGCAGGCCGGACTGGATAAAAAAACAGATGCAGCAACGATGCTGGAGACCTATGACCTGCTGGCCATTGCCAAGCACAAGGACCGGTTTGTGATTCCAACAGCCCCGACCCCGGATCAGGCGGACATGCGCATGACACAAGGCGAAAAAGGATTTGAGTAAAGTTATGGACACGGGTTTTCAAAAACAGATCAAGGCATTGTCGTTTCTGCTCCAGTTTCCGGATGAAAAGACCCTTGACTCCCTGCGTTCGGCCACCACCGGGATCGAGCAGGTATTTGCCGAGCCAGGGCGCGTTCATATCCGGAAATTTCTGCAATACCTCACCGAAACCCCGCACCTGGGCGTCCAGGAAGCCTTTTGCGCGGCATTTGATCTAAATCCCGACACCTGCATGAACCTGACTTGGCATGAATACCAGGACGGCGCAAAGCGGGGCCCGGCCCTGGCCCGGTTTGCCCGGGCATTTGATCAGGCCGGGTTTGATCCGGTCTGCACGGATCTGCCCGATTACTTGCCCATGGTGCTCGAACTCATGTCCCAGTCAACAAACGGCGACTTTCAATGGGTGATCGCAGAGCACCGGCAAACCGTAAAAATGCTCACAGAGCGGCTCAAATCCATGCAAAGCCCGTATGCCGGGATTTTTCAGGTTTTGAGCGAAACATTTGAGAATTGCGCCAACCAATACAAAAAGGGGGCCTGATGAGCGGATTTATCCATATTTTGGGTTTTATCGTTTTTCCGTATATCGCCCTGACAATCTTTGTCCTCGGCCATGCCTGGCGGTATGTCACGGACTGGAAACGCTGGAACGCGGCGTCTTCCCAGTTTCTGCACAAAGACAGCCTCAAGGGCGGCATTACCATCTTTCACTGGGGCGCGCTGCTGACCCTCTTGGGCCATGCCGGGGGCATGCTGATCCCCCAGCGGGTTTATGACGTCTTTGGCATCAATGAAGCCGCCCATAATTTCATGGCCTACTGGGCGGGTCTGGCGGCCGGGCTGCTTATGATTGCCGGGGTTATCTGGCTGCTGGTGCGAAGAATCCGCCAGGACCGGATTGCGTCAAACACCTCAATCCATGACTATGTTTTGCTGGTCCTGATTCTGGTGGTTTCCGGGCTGGGGCTTTACAACGTGGTATTCACCCATTATGACGTGCTTTACTCCGTGGCTCCCTGGATCCGCAGCATCGTGGTGCTGGCCCCCAATCCCGCGCTCATGGCCCCGGTGCCGGTGTCCTACAAGCTGCATATCCTAAGCGCGTTTCTGCTTCTGGCCTATTCGCCCTTTACCCGGCTGGTGCACATCTGGAGCGCGCCCGTGACCTATTTGTACCGAAGCTATGTGATTTTCAGAAAATTAGCCGGTCCAAAAGGAGTCTAAACCATGGCAGATGAAAACAACAATGAAAACGGGGCTGTTTGTTATGCCCAGTCCACCCGGAGCGCGGCCCTGACCTGGACCACGCTTGCATTTTTTGCCGGGTTTGCCGGGGTCTCGGCATTCGGGCCCATTGTTTCGCGCATAAAGGAATCCATGGAAATCAACGCGGTGCTCATGGGCGTGCTGTCTGCCTCGCCGTCTCTGACCGGATCACTGCTGCGCATTCCCTTTGGCGCGGCCGTGGACCGCATGGGCGGTAAAAAGCCCATCCTTATCCTGCTGGGCCTGGCAGGCGCGGGCATTATCGGCCTGGCGCTTTTGTTTGCCCTGTTTCCAGAGCCTGAGGCCGCACAGTTTCCGCTGTTTTTGCTGGCCGGTATCTTGTGCGGCTGCGGCATTGCCATATTTTCCGTGGGCATTCCCACGGTTTCCTACTGGTATCCCCAGAAAAAACAGGGCGCGGCCCTGGCCGCCTATGCCGGGCTGGGCAATCTCGCCCCGGGCCTGTTTGCCATGCTGCTGCCTGCCATGGTGGCGGCCATGGGGCTGAAGTTTTCCTACATTGTCTGGGCGGGATTCGTGCTGGCGGTGTTTGTGCTGGTGATGCTGTTTATGAAAGATGCCCCGTATTTCCAATACCGGGAAATGGGCATTGAAATCGATGAAGACGCTCTGATCCATGCCTGCGGCCAGGAGCTGCTGCCGTCCGGCAATGCAACCGATTCGCTGAAAAAAGCCGGGGGCAACTGGCGCACCTGGATTCTGACCTATTTTTACTTTATCAACTTCGGCGGTTTTATCGCCCTGACAGTCTGGTTTCCCACCTACTGGTCCGAGTTTTTCAAAATGAGCATCATGTCCGCCGGGTTTCTCACCGCTGCTTACTCGCTTTCCTCATCTCTTCTGCGGGTGGCCGGCGGCCGGGCAGCAGACATTTTCACCGGCGAAAAAGTGGCCCTGTTTTCGTTTTTTGCCGTCATTGCCGGCTCCATCCTCATGGTCCTTGTGGCCGAATCCTTTGCCCTGGCCTTTCTGGGCCAGATGATCATGGCCCTCGGCATGGGCTTTGCCAATGCCGCCGTGTTCAAACTGGTTCCCCGCTACACACCCGCCGCAGTGGGCGGGGCCTCGGGCATCGTGGGCGGCCTGGGCGCATTCGGCGGATTCGTCATCCCCCCGGCCATGGGCCTGTTTGTGGCCATCTCCCCGGTGGCCGGCTACAGCAACGGATTTGCCGTCTTTACCATCCTCACATTCATCGCCCTGGGGCTTTTATATGTGCTGTACCGTTATCCCCCGCCTGAGGACAAGACCTTGTAAATGGCCGGCAGGGTTTCCTTTCCTTAAAGAATGCGCCGGCATTTGCCACCAAAAAGACCGGCCGGCACGGAGTTTTCTGCCTCTAACCCTTCAGTTTCTGGTCATAATCCCATTTACTCTTGACATTCCGGTTTAATTCAGTTGTATGTGAATATATCACATGTGTACTCGAAAAAATCCGCCCGTTTGATTCCACCCCACACCCGGAAACAGCGGAAGGGCAAGCGCATGTTTCAAAGAATTCTTCCCGGAATATCGATTCCCAAAATTTCAAAGCAACCACATTCTTTTAATAAAGAGCCCGAATTTCAGATTTTATATCCTGCAGTTATGAACTTTTGTTGGAGGTTATAACTGCAGGATTTGCAGGATATCACCAATCATCTGCCGAACAGCTGGATTGATTCTAAGCAACTTCGGCAGTCTAATCATTGTTCGGCGATAAAATATTTGACATAGCATGGATACCGTGTTACTGTGCTTTCATGATACAATCATTTAAAGATCAGGGTACAGAAGATATTTTCGATGGGAAAAACAGCAAGGCTGCCCGAAAACTATGCCCTCAATATCTTTGGATTTTAGCTGCGAGAAAACTGGAGCAGGTTGACTCCGCAACAAACCTTGACGATTTAAAGGTTCCGCCGGGAAATCGCTTGGAAGCCCTGTCAGGAGATCGTGATGGGCAGTACAGTATTCGAATCAATGATCAGTATCGCGTATGTTTTAAATGGGATAATGGCAATGCAGATAATGTTGAAATCATTAGTGTCCGGTTAAGAATCAAATAATTTCAGTTGGATATGTTTGCAGTCATTTTCAATTTCGTAACTAGAAATTTTAAGTAACTGAGATAACGATATTTTTTCAAAAAGAGTCAAGCTTAATAGCTGTAAAATTGTGTAGAGACTGTGCTCTATTTTGAGGCGCTTTTTCAGGATCGCGACCAAAACATATACCGAGATAGCGATCCAGATTTGAGTTTTAACGGCATTTTCTGATGTACCAAAAAACGCTTTAATCCGTAAATGCTGCTTGATCCATTTGAAAAAGAGCTCCACCTGCCAGCGGCATCTGTAAAGATCAGCGATTGTCAATGCTGGCAATGCAAAATGGTTGGTCAAAAAAACCAGATTTCGATTTTGTTGTTCATCAAAATATCGGATTCGACGCAGCTTCTCGGGATAATGCTTTCGGCTGTTGTGGCCATCTAAAACTATGATCTGGTCACAGCGCAAACCGCAGGATTTATCCACAGGCTGTGAATACAGTCGCCGCACTTTGGTATTGGCCTTTGTGCGTATGATGAAAAAAGCCGGTGTTTGGGCCGTGGAAAACAGGCGGCCAAAATCCAGATATCCACGATCCATTACATAAATGGCGCCGACTTCAGGGACGAGAACATCCAATACATTAACATCATGCACTTTGCCTTCGGTGATATCAACAAATGTGGGGATGTTCCCTCTTAAATCCAGTAGTGTATGCAATTTAACCGCGCTCTTGGTTTTTCGGAACCGGGCCCATGGAAAAACCGATAAACAAAGATCGATCGTACTGGCATCCAATGCATATACAGTTTCATCAAGCTCGACACCGAAGTCTTCACCGGCATAGAGTTTTTTTGCAAGCACAATTAGTCGCTGGGCAAAATCGCGATAAATTCGCCAATCACGGCTTTCGTTGGCATCGGCCAATGTGCTGCGAGAAATTTTCCCCCGGAAGCCGCAATGCTATAGCTTTTTATCCATGGCCCGTAAGCAGCATTCAATATCGCGAAGGCTTTCACGATAAGTCAGCTGGGCAAAGGCCATGCAAAGATATTGATCATAGCATGTAAAAGAACGAACCCGGTAGTTGCCCTGATACCGGTCAACGCACCGTCGGAATTGGTGCATTGGTAAAAAATCCATAATCTGAGAGAATACAGTGCTGCCAACGTTCATTACATTTTCCCTCCCGCAAGATTTTTAGAAAGCCCCTGCGGGAAGGCGTATCGCTGACAGTGGAAAATTTCAAATCGATAACACTTTTAAACAGCAATTTTTTCAATATTTAAAAATGGTTACGCTTTATTCAATCTGGCTTAACCGGACAGTAGTGTGTTGAAATAGTCGATTATCATTGAAAATTCAGGAGAATATTATGATTAGAATTCCCAAATACAGAGAGCCGACGCATCCGGGAGAAATGTTGGTGGAGGAATTTTTGGCTCCACTGTCTATAACGCAACGAGATTTGTCTAAGGCGATTCATGTTCCTTACCAGCGAATTAATGAGATTGTAAATGGGCGGCGCGGTATTACACCCAGCACAGCTTTACGCTTGGCAAAATTTTTTAACATGTCAGAGGATTTCTGGATGAATATGCAGCTTCGATGGGACTTATATCGTGCTAAAAATTCAGAAGAAAGAGAATTGCGTATGATAAAGCCCTATACGTCTTCTGAACACACAACCCATATGTAAAAGAGTCCGCCGATCCAGTCAGCCCAGGTGACAGCCAGGGCCGGCGGCGTTTTGGTAGGGCGAGGGGGCTTGAACTTCATACATTTTTAACTAAGCCAGTGGAAGCCCTGGCTGCTCCTGGCTTCCAACGTTAGCGATCTAAAACGTACGAGGTGTTTATATGAAGCGAGAGAAATTACTTGAGCAAATAAGGCGAGCCGTCCACGAAGTGGAACCCGGCGCTGAGATCATTCTTTACGGCTCACGCTCGCGTGGAGATGCAATCGCGGAATCAGACTGGGACTTCCTCGTCCTGGTTGATGG
>NZ_JBSRLA010000102.1:0-5881 GCF_055149105.1 Desulfosalsimonas sp.
AATATCTGCGTTACGCGCGATTCCTCAGAATTTCACGTACGGATAAGTACGCTGCATTCTTCGGAATCGCGCAAGCCTTGATCTTAAACTTTTTACGGCGCCATCTGAAAACTTACTTTTTACGAAACCATCACCTTTAAGCTCGCAAGGACAAAAAAATGCAGTTTCCCGATTACCGGCCCCGGCGCCTGCGGCAGACCGGGGCTTTCAGACGCATGGTCCGCGAAACAACCCTGAAAACAGACGATCTGATCATGCCTTTTTTTGCCATTGGCGGAAAAGACGTGAAAAATCCCGTACCCTCCATGCCCGGTCAGTACCAGATGTCTGTGGACAACCTGGTCAAAACCGTCAAGCAGGCCGCGGACCTGGGTCTTCCGGCAGTGATTGTCTTCGGCCTGCCGGACAAAAAAGATCCCCTGGGCACAAAAGCCTATGCCAAAGACGGCATTGTCCAGAAAGCCGTGCGCGCGGTCAAGGACAAGTGCCCGGACATGATGGTGATCACTGATGTGTGCCTGTGCCAGTATACGGACCACGGCCACTGCGGTATTGTGGACAAGGGCGTGATCGACAATGACGGCACCCTTGACCTTCTGGCCCGCACCGCCCTTTCCCATGCCCAGGCCGGCGCGGACATGGTGGCCCCGTCAGACATGATGGACGGCCGTGTGGGAATGATCCGGGAAACCCTGGATGAAAACGATTTTGCCAATGTGCCCATCATGTCCTATGCAGCCAAATACTGCTCGGCCTATTACGGCCCGTTTCGGGAAGCGGCCGATTCCTCGCCGCAGTTCGGCGACAGGCGCACCTACCAGATGGATCCGGCCAACGCACTAGAGGCCGTCAGGGAGGCATCTCTGGATGTCACCGAGGGCGCAGATATTCTCATGGTCAAGCCAGCCCTGCCCTATCTGGACGTGATTTACCGCATCCGGGAGGAGTTTGACCTGCCGGTTGCGGCCTATAATGTTTCCGGCGAATACGCCATGATCAAGGCGGCGGATCAGATGGGCTGGCTTGACGGCAAAGCCGTTGCCCTGGAAACACTGACAGCCATCAAGCGCGCAGGGGCGGACATGATTCTGACCTACTTTGCCATGGAAGCCGCACAGATGCTGAATGAATAAGGAATTGACCCGATGACTTCTGATCCCAAACATCCCCATGCACAGTCATCCGCCCAGGGCGGCCCTCCCGGCGGCCCGGGCACCCTGCGGCTGGTGGCCTGGGAAACCACCCGAAACTGCAATCTCTCATGCGTGCACTGCAGGGCCGCGGCCACTTGCGGGCCGTATACCGGAGAACTCGATACCCAGGCGTCCTTTCGCCTGCTGGACCAGATCGCGGAAACCGGCAGCCCCATCGTGATATTAACCGGCGGCGAGCCCATGCTGCGCGAAGATATCTACGACATTGCCGCCTACGGCACCCGGCTCGGCCTTCGCATGGTCATGGCGCCCAACGGGACCCTGATCACCCCGGAAACAGCCCAAAAAATCGCCGATTCCGGGATCCAGCGCATCAGCGTGAGTCTGGACGGGGCTTCAGCCGAGCGTCATGACGGATTCAGGGGCGTGGAAGGCGCCTTTGAAGGTGCCCTTTCCGGCATCCGGGCGGCAAAGCAGGCAGGCATTGAATTTCAGGTCAACACCACCATCACGCAATTAAACCGTGATCAAATCCCGCAAATCATGAAACTTGCCGAGGATCTGGGGGCCGTGGCATTGCACATTTTCCTGCTGGTACCCACTGGCCGTGGCAAATATATCGTGGATCAGGCCATCACTGCACAGGAATACGAAGAGACCCTGAACTGGTTTTATGACCAGAAAAGCCGCACAAACCTGCAGCTCAAAGCCACTTGCGCGCCTCATTACTACCGCATATTGCGCCAGCGGGCCCGGGAGGAAGGAAAATCCGTGACCTGGCAGACCCACGGTCTTGATGCGGTCACCCGGGGTTGTCTGGGGGGCACAAGCTTCTGCTTTATCTCCCATCAGGGAATCGTCCAGCCCTGCGGGTTTCTGGATTTACACTGCGGGGATGTGACCCGGGAATCCTTTGTCCATATCTGGAAAAATTCCGAACAATTCCAAAAACTCCGGGATTTTGACCAGTTAAAGGGCAAATGCGGGATCTGCGAATACAAGCGGGTCTGCGGCGGATGCCGGGCCCGGGCATACGAAGCCACCGGCGACTGGCTGGCAGAAGAACCCCTTTGCCTGTATGAGCCCGCCAAAGGCAGGGTGAATGCAGCCCCATGACCTGACCTGCCGCCAGATGGCCGGCCAGCGTATTATCGCCGGTTTTCAGGGCACAGGGATTAACGCGGATTTAAAACATCTGATCCGCGACTTCTGTGTTGGCGGCATTATCCTGTTTTCCCGAAACATTGAAACCCGGGGGCAATTGCGACGGCTCACTGCGGATGTGCAGAAATATGCCAAAGACTGCGGCCGGCCGCCGTTGTTTGTTGCCGTGGACCAGGAAGGCGGAAGCGTGGCAAGGCTAAAAGCCCCGGATTTTACGGAATTTGGCGATGCCGCGGATTTTGCCGGCAAAACCGACGCGGCCCGGTTTGCCCGGATTACGGCGGCAGAACTGGCTGATTTGAGCATCAACATGGACATGGCCCCGGTCATGGACGTGGCCGACCCTGGCATTCAAAGCATCATGGCCAGACGCGCCTTTGGCACAAATCCCGGTTATGTGGCGGAAATGGGCACAGAGATCATCAACGGCCTCCAGAAAAACCGCATCATGGCCGTGGCCAAACACTTTCCCGGCATCGGCCGCACGACTCTGGATTCCCACCTGGATCTGCCGGATCTCAATACCCCGGCCCAAAGCCTTTATGCCCGGGATCTGGTTCCGTTTCAGGCGGCTGTAAAGGCAGATGCCGCCGGGATCATGCTTTCTCACATCCGGTATATGGCATTTGACAGCCTTTGGCCGGCCAGCCTGTCTGCTGCACTGGCCGCAGAACTGCTGCGCACCGGGATGGGGTATAACGGGCTGGTGATGACCGATGATCTGGAAATGGGGGCGGTGGAAAAACACTACGGCATGGAAACCATGATTTCGCAAATCATGGCTGCGGGCATTGATATTGCCTTGATCTGCCACTCAATGGACAAGATCAGAACAGCGGCGCAAATATTTGAACAGGCCATAGAGGACGAAAAGCAATACCGGCGCCAGGCTGAATCGGTTTCCCGCATTGTCTCAGCCAAGCGCCGGTATTTATTCTAAGCGTTTTTATTGTTATCGATCATGTATGATAAGCCTGTAAAAAGTCTTTTTTACAGGCAGTGTTAAGTTTTAAGTGATTAAGTGTTAAGTAAAATCAAAAAGTTGTCTCTTTAGTGGTTGACGGTGATATCCGTTTTAGGACTTTTTACGGCACCATCATGTATTATTGCAGCGATTCCAGTGCCTTTTTGCGCTGCTGTTCGTATTCGGCTTCCGTAATCAGGCCCTCTTCGTAAATTTCCTTTAAATATTCCAGCTGATCCCTGACTTCCTTGCGAAGGGCTTCCTTGTCCTGCGGGGAAGGTGCCGGTGCCGGCTGAACCTGCTGCGCGGGCTGCCGGGTCTGCATCTGCTGCGGCGGCTGGACCTGCCGGAAAGACTCGCCCTGCTGCGAGCCGGAGGGTTCGGCATACTGCATACCGGTCTGCTGACCGATTTGCCGGGCAACGGCTGCCCTGAGATGTTCGAGATTGACAGCCAGGCGCATGGGCGCTGATTTTCCGTCTTCAAACTGATACACCTGCATGTAAGGCTTGGGCGCAATCACCTCGGTGTCTGCGTGCCGGAGTTCCAGCACGTCAAACCGATGGCTGGATCTTGACCCCTCGGGCTCGCCGTCCACGTCAATGACCGCATTGATCCAGGCAAAGGCGATGTGCAGGGTGCCGTTTTGATCCACAAACATCACACCTTCAGTTTTGCGCTGTTTTTCAAAGATCAGCTCAACTGCCCGGTTATGAGAGGTAAAATGAACCCGCTGGCCGGAATCCGCCGAAGCCAGAGCCTTGGAAAGCGCCGGGGCCAGACGGTCGATTTCCCTTTGCTGAAAAATCTGGGCTTCACCGGATCGGCCGATGACCGAGGGCTGGGGCATATAGCGCAAATCCTCGAGGAGCCAGCTCATGGTAAACGAATTGATTTCCGCCGGGTGCCTGTAGTTCTGATCCACCACCTGCCCGTTTTTCATCTGCTGTTCCAGGCGGACCACCACGTTTTTGTCCTTTGCCACATCCGTGTCCTTCCACCCACCGCCGGAACTGCAGCCCGCTGCAAACAGTGCAACCAGTAAAACCGCGATCATGTATCGCTTCATTTCATTTCCCCCAAACATTTGAGATTCGTTAAACATATTATTTCCGTGAGATGCAATTAGAACAGCAAAGCGCCGGGACAGGTTTTTATCCCATGATAAATCCGGAGCCCGCCATTTCAGATGCCCGGTACACATCATAGGCGGCCTCGTCCAGGGGATAGTCCCAGCAGCCCTGGCGATGCAGCATCCAGCCGCCAAAGCCGGTTTTAAACCGATAAAGCCCGTACATGGGATGCTCCGGATCAGGATAGGGAGAGACGCCAAACAAATCGTATTCCCGGCATCCGGCCTTGCGGGCCCGGCTGATGGCCTCCCACTGTACGGCATACGAGGCCATCCGGTTCTTATGGTCCGAAGATGAGGCCCCGTATAGATAAGTCGCCCGTGACCCGGAAATGGCCAGAATGATCCCGGCCAGGGGCTTTCCCTCTGCCTCTGCCATCAGCAAATGCACACTTGCCGGGGACTGGCATTGCCGGTTTTTCACCTGAAACACCGAGGCAAAGTAGTCCATGTCATTTAAGCTCATGTTGTGCCGACGGGCGGTCTGGCAGTACAGATCATACCAGGCGGCCAAACCCTCCATGCCCGCATCGCGCACGGTCACCCCTTTTTTTGCAGATAACCGGATGTTGTAGCGGGTCTTGGGCTTCATGCGGGCAAGGATCCGGTCCCTGTCAGATGCCACGTCCACCAGCACGGTATCCGGCGGCAAAAGGTCAGTCGGGGCTTTTCTCAGGTTCCAGTGCTCGGTATCAAAATTCATCCGCATTTCCTGAACCCTGACCTTTGGGGCTCCCATCCACTGGTTGTCCTCGGTGTACCGGTCCGGCTCATCTGCCCACGGAGACTGCCAGGGCAGATCATAGCGAATAAAAACACAGTTTTCCGGCAACTGGGTTCGGAGTTCCTCCGAAAGGTTTTCCAGCCAGCACCCGCGGCGTTCTTCATCCGGCAACAGCTCCGGCCCAAAGGGCACGTAGGCCATGCACGAATCCGTGCCAAGGCTGCGCAGCACCACCAGCATATCCCGGCTGCCGCCCCGGGGATATGAATGCATAGACTCGGTTTGTCCATTTTCAGCCCGCTCCTTTGGCTTTACCATGAGGTCAAATGCCCGGGCCTGCCGGCCCTGCTGTTTTTTGAGCCGGCCCCAGTAAGCGGTCTGCTGCAGGTGCGGGGTGGGAATCAGATGTCTTGTTTTCTTCGGGATTACGGATACATCCATGGTCAGTATTGTCTTATCCGAAACGGTAAAACCATTCCGGTTTGTCTCCTTTTTTGCGTGTTTCCGCCTGTCCTGCGGGAATTTGTGAAATTTTTGCCACATTACACAACATCACCCCCCAAGGTCAAGCCTTCATAAAGTTTTTAGCCGGATATGGACAATGCGGGAAAATATATGCAATTATACCCTCTGATGGCACCGTAAAAAGTCTGATTTCAGATGGCGCCGTAAAAAGTTCAAGATCAAGGCTTGCGCAATTTCGAAGAATGCAGCGTACTTAGCCGTACGTGAAATTCTGAGAA
>NZ_JBSRLA010000103.1:0-5540 GCF_055149105.1 Desulfosalsimonas sp.
TACGAATATCGAATGTTCAAATGATAAAAACCAACAGCTTAAAACAGGATGTTTCTGTCATTGATGCATTTAGGGTTTTGGTCATTGTTTCGGATTTCGAGCTTCGGATTTCCTGAACGAAAACTTGGTTTTCGTTCGGGCACTGATATTGTCTGTTCGGTTACTCATTGTCCGGGCCCGGGTATGGGCGGGCGGTGCGGCAATGAATGGTTTACATCATTTCACAGATAAGGTATAGAGACCCGGTTTGCGGAAGACAGGTCACAGGGCAGTGACAGAAATTTGCCGGAAAGACTTTTTTCCAGGCAGCAGCCGGCAACCCGAAAGGTTGAAAAATCAGGCATGGAGGTCACATGAAATCCGAAAAGGTGGGCCAGCGGATCAAGGCGTTTATGGCCGAAAAAGAAATCGACATGGACGAGCTGGTGCGGCGCACTGAGCTGTCCCCCGAATTTTTGCATTCCGTGGTGGAGCAAAACGTTTATCCATCCCTGGGTCCTTTGCTCAAAATCGCCCGGGCCCTGGAAGTGCGGCTGGGAACATTTCTGGATGACCAGATCAGCCGGGATCCCCTGGTGATGCGCCGGGCTGAGCGAAAAAACGAGCTGAGCATGCTCCGGGGCAGGGACAAGCCCGTGGATCTCAAATTCTATTCCCTGGGAAAAGGCAAAAGCGACCGGCACATGGAACCCTTTTATGTGGAGATCCTGCCTGAGTCCGCAGAGGAAAAGCATTTGTCCAGCCACGAGGGAGAGGAGTTTATCGTGGTGCAGCAGGGCGAGGTGGAAGTGATTTACGGCGATGAGACCTATCGTCTGGGCGAGGGCGACAGTATTTATTACAACTCCATTATTCCCCATTGTGTCAGCTGCCTGGGTGAGACGCCCGCTGCCATCTATGCGGTGGTCTACATTCCCAGATAGGAGGCGGTTATGGACAATCAATTGCGCACCATCACCATGGGCCAGCTTTTAGATGAGGCCGTGGCCGGTCATCCCGACAATGATGCGCTGGTATATGTGGATCGGGATTTCCGCATGACCTACAGGGAATTTGCTTCTGTGGTGGACCGGCTGGCAAAGGGACTGATGGCCATGGGCGTGGCCAGGGGCGAAAAAGTGGCCATCTGGGCCACCAATATTCCGTACTGGGTGGCCCTGCAGTTTGCCACAGCCAGAATCGGGGCGGTTTTGCTAACGGTCAACACCAATTACAGAAGCGATGAACTGGCTTATCTGCTGCAGCAGTCGGAATGCGAAAACCTGTTTTTAATTGACGGTTACATGGATACCGATTATCTGCAGACCGTCTATGACCTGGTGCCAGAGCTCCGGTCCCAGGACAGGGGGCAGCTCAATGCCCCGGGTTTTCCGCACCTGAAGCGGGTGTTTTTTCTGGGAATGGAAAAACACAGGGGCATGTATGCCCTGCCCGAGGTCATGGCAGTGGGGGATCTGGTCTCTGAATCGGATTACAGGGACCGCCAGGAGCAACTCGATGCTCATGACGTGGTCAATATGCAGTACACTTCAGGCACCACCGGGTTTCCCAAGGGAGTGATGCTGACCCATTACAACATTGTCAACAACGGGTTCTGGATCGGGGAGAATCAGAAATTTTCCCCAGCCGACCGGGTTTGCCTGCCGGTTCCCCTGTTTCACTGCTTTGGTTGCGTTCTGGGGGTGCTGGCGGCTGTCAGCCATGCCGCAACCCTGGTGGTACTGGAAAAATTCGATCCGGTCCAGGTCATGGCCGCAGTGGAGCAGGAGAAATGCACAGCTCTTTATGGTGTGCCCACCATGTTTATTGCCATTCTGGACCACGGACTGTTTGACAAGTTTGATTTCTCCTCGCTTCGCACCGGCATCATGGCCGGCTCGCCCTGTCCGGTACACGTGATGCGGCAGGTCATTGACAGAATGTATATGCATGAAATCACCATTTGCTACGGGCTCACCGAAGGCTCCCCGGTGATCACCCAGACCATGCCCGGAGATGACATGCGCCGGCGAACCGAAACTGTCGGCCGTCCCATGCCCCATATCGAGGTCAAAATCACGGACCCGGAAACCGGGGAGGAAAAAGGCCCGGGCGAGCAGGGCGAGGTGTGCTGCCGGGGCTATAATGTCATGCGCGGCTACTACAACATGGCCGAGGCCACGGCCAAAACCATTGATGCCGACGGCTGGCTGCATACCGGTGATCTCGGGGTGCTTGATGCAGACGGGTATCTGGCCATCACGGGCAGATACAAGGACATGATTATCCGGGGCGGGGAAAACATCTATCCCCGGGAGATCGAGGAATTTCTCTATCAGCTCGAAGGAGTGGTCGATGTGCAGGTGGTGGGCGTGCCCAGCAAGAAATACGGTGAGGAGGTGGGCGCCTTTGTGATCAAGAAATCCGATTCAGACTTAACCGGGCAGGATATCCGGGATTTCTGCCGGGGCCGGATCAGCCGCTACAAGATTCCCAAACACGTTGCCTTTGTGGATGGCTATCCCATGACCGCCAGCGGCAAAATCCAGAAATACAAGCTCCAGGAGCTTTCTGTGGACACGTTTCCCGGGCCGGACCGGATCCGGCCGTAACGGATGCAAAGCCATACGCACAACCGGACAAGGCATTGGCGGCCGGCCGTAGCTGCCTTGTCCGGTGATGCAAAAAATTTTCAAACCATTTTATACGCCGCTGGTATCTATCCAGATATCGGCTTCACTGCCGCATCGGGTGCAGACGGCATGCCCGGCAACCGTGCCGGGTTTTTTTTCCTTTAGCACCTTTGCCTGTTCCATCTCTTCTTCCGGTTTGTCCTCTTCGGGAACCAGGCTGCAGGTGATCATCATTTCCGCCTCATTGCCGCATTTTTCACATTCACATACCTGCTTGAATTTTTTTTCAGGCATAACCGCCTCCGTTTAAAGGGTGTTTTCAGGTGTAAGCTTTACAAACTAAAAATACATCCTTTTAGCATGATGTCAAGCAATTGCACTGCGGCCCGGGCCATGAAAAACCCCGGAGCTATTGATTGATGCCAAAACAATCATTGCAAAATCAGTTAGGATACGATTATTCTGGGATCAGCCATTCTTGGTTCCGGCGTTTTGTATTCGCGGATAACGCCAACTGTTGTTTGTTGACCTGCTTTTTTTCTGCCCACCCCAAAGGCTGCAAGGAGGCATGATGTCTATGGAACAACCCGCTTTTACCGCATTGATTTCCGGCTATTCTTTTCTGGAAGCACCTCGCTGGCACGATAACAGGTTATGGCTTTCGGATTTTTATCTGAAACAAGTCATTGCCGTTGACCCGAACGGAGGAGTGGAGGTTATTGCCGAAGTGCCCGGCCAGCCTTCCGGGCTGGGCTGGCTTCCTGACGACTGCCTGTTGATTGTGTCCATGACAGATCGCAAGCTTCTGCGGCAGGAAAAAGACGGAAGTCTTGTCGAGCATGCGGATCTGTCTGAAGTGGCCGGCGGTCATGCCAATGACATGGTGGTGGACAGCCAGGGAAGGGCTTATGTGGGCAATTTCGGCTTTGATCTCATGGCCGGTGCTCCCCTGCAGACAGCCAGTCTGGCCCGGGTCGAATCCGACGGAACCGTGAGCGTGGCCGCAGAAGACCTGTATTTTCCCAATGGTTCCATGATCACCCCGGACGGCCAAACCCTGATTGTCAATGAAACCTTTGCCAACCGCATCTCTGCCTTTGATATCCGGGCTGACGGGTCTCTTGGTTCCCGCCGGGCCTGGGCGGTTCTCGGCCCCATGCCCAAAGGGCGGGAGCTGGCCGAGATCATTCCCCAGGCAAAAGTGGCGTCTGACGGCGGTGTCCTTGATGCAGAAGGGGCTGTATGGCTGGCAGATGCCATTGGCAACCGTGCCCTGCGGGTGGCAGAGGGCGGCAGGATTCTTGATGAGATTTCCACGGGCGGACAGGGCGTATTTGCATGCACCCTGGGCGGGGTTAACCGTCAGACCCTGTATTTGTGCGTGGCTCCGGATTTTGCCGAGCACAACCGAAAGGCCGCCCGGGAGGCCGCCATCTGGGCGGTGGATGTGGATGTTCCGGGCGCGGGGCTTCCCTGATAAAATCGTATAAAAAAAGCCGGCAAAACCGGATCAAAAAGAAAAAAGCGGGGATGCCGGCAGGCTTTTGCCTGACATCCCCGCTTATGGACTGCGTTGTTTCAACCGGTTGCAAAACTCCGGCAGTTCGGTTTGAATAAATGCCGGAGTTTTTCGGCGGTTTGTTCTACTTGACCAGTTTGATTTCCACTCTGCGGTTCAGGGCCCGCCCGGTTTCCGTGTCATTGTCGTATTCGGGATTGGCTTCCCCGTATGCTTCAATATCCATTTTCATGAGATCCGGGTCAACACCCTGTGATTTCAGGTAATCCGCCACGGCATTTGCCCGTTGCTTTGACAGCTTCATGTTATACTCTGCTGATCCCTTGCTGTCTGTATGGCCTTTTAAAATGATTTCTTTGCCGGGATTGGCTTTGATGATTTCAACGGCTTTATCCAGATTGTTTTCATATTGGGATTTAACCTGACTGGAGTCAAAATCAAACAGGACATTGCCGATAACCGGGGCCTTTTCAGCCGGTTTTTCCTTAGGCGTGGGTTTGGGTTCGGCTTTGACCCGGCGGGTTTCATAAAACACTTTCTCGATAAATGCCTGTCTGCCGGCATCATCTGCCAGGGTGTTGGCTTCGGTGGTGGTGGAGCAGGACTGGACGCGCGCCATCTGATTGACCAGGGCCTTTTCTTCAGGGCTCTGGGCCAGGCTCAGGAAGTGAAAGCAGACGCGGTCGCCGTATTTGTCATCAAGTTCCTGTAAAACACCCACCGGATCCGGGCCGCGATTGGATTCCCCGTCTGTTACCACGATAACGCCGACCCTGTCTCTGAGCCGGGACAAGGGGCCATCAAGGCTTTTCAGGTCCTGTCCCATCGGGGTTTGCCGGTCAAAAATGGGAAACTCAACAGGCATGGCTTCAAAAGAGCCTTTCAAACCCTGGTGTCCCTGGGTTCCGGCCGGAAGATATTTCTTATAAGGGCCGTAAGTATAAACACCGAACCCGGCTTCCAGCTCCGGCAGATCCTGGCTGACAGCGATCAGCAGGTCTCTGGCAGCCTGGCTTTTGGGCATTTCCATGGGTTTGTAGTCAAAGCCCATGGACCCGGAGTTGTCCATGAAAAAAACAAAGTTCTCCGCCTTTGGCACAATTTTTGTTTTGGTTTGCGCAAAACTCTCACCTGCCAGAAATGTGACAAATATGGCAGAAAGAATGATTACACCTGTTTTTACAATAGGTTTCATGGCGTTGCTCCTTTTTTGGGAAAAAATGTCAATAAAGTGTTTGCTTCAAATTTTTGCCCGGTGAATTTTTGTGACAGGCCCTCCTTGCGTATAAGGTGACGCATTTGTGGTAAATAAATTTGATGGCGCCGTAAAAAGTCCAATATCTGCGTTACGCGCAATTTCTCAGAATTTCACGTACGGATAAGTACGCTGCATTCTTCGAAATTGCGCA
>NZ_JBSRLA010000104.1:0-5422 GCF_055149105.1 Desulfosalsimonas sp.
GTACGGATAAGTACGCTGCATTCTTCGAAATTGCGCAAGCCTTGATCTTGAACTTTTTACGGCACCATCTGAAATCAGACTTTTTACGGTGCCATCAAATTTTTGTCCTGAAAAAACGTGTGATGTTACCTTTTTGTGACATTTTCGTGTCTTTGGCGGCCCGGCATTGACAGCGGCGCAAGGCGCATATATTGATAAAGCTACCCGAAACAAATTGGATGAGGCTGTACAAAAGACTTCTAACTTCGTTCAAGGTTCAAGGTTCAAGGTTCAAGGCTCAAGGCTCAAGGAAATCTCTTTTTTACGCTATACTGAAATTGCACTTCGTTTCCCTGACGGCGGCGCGGGAAAGCGGGTTTCCGAGCGGAAATTGAGGCTCCAGGAGCCTCCTGAAGCGAGGAAACTCGCTTTTGCGTGCCGCCGATCAGCCAAGGCGCTTATGGATTTCCTTTCTGCAAAAATACCGGCGTATCGGGATAAACAGCTTTTTACAGGCTCATCCAATAGAAACCCTCATCAATAAAAAAATCAGGTGATTGCATGGAACTGTTGCTCATCGGCGGAAGCGATGCCGGAATCAGCGCTGCCCTGGCCGCCCGGCAGATCAACCCGGCCATCCGGCCCACAATCGTGCTGGCCGACCAATACCCCAATTTCAGCATATGCGGCCTCCCGTTCTACCTTTCCGGTGAGGTGGTGGACTGGAAAACCCTTGCCCATCGGGATCTGGCAGCCATCGAGGCCCAGGGCATCACGGTAAAGCCCGGACAACGGTGCACGGCCATTGATCCGATAAAAAAGACCGCATCCCTTAACACCCCGTCCGGCGCCGGCCAGACCATGGCCTGGGACAAGCTGGTGCTGTGCACCGGCGCCCGGTCCACCACCCCTCAAATAGACGGTCTGGATCTGCCCGGGGTATTTTGCCTGCGCTGGATGGACGACGCCTTTGTCATTGAAGAATTTATCACCCGCAAAAAGCCAAAATCCATCGTCATCATCGGGGCCGGCTATATCGGCATGGAAATCGCCGATGCCATGACAAGGCGCGGCATTGCTGCAACAGTGATGGAATACGCACCTTCGGTGCTTTCCACCCTGGATCCGGACATGGGCGGCCTTGTGCGAAGCGAGCTTGAAAACAACGGGGTCACGGTATTGACCGGAATTTCCGCCAAAGGCATCCGGCAGCACGAAAACCGCCTGGTGGTTGATGCCCGGCCGTCAGGGGGAAAAGACATTGAAGTTGCGGGCGATATGGTGCTTGTGGCTACAGGGGCCCGGCCGCAGACCGAGCCCGGGCTTTCAGCGGGCATTGAAACCGATTTTTCCGGGGCCATACGGGTCAATTCCCGGATGGAAACCAACCTGGCAGACATTTATGCGGCCGGTGACTGCGCGGAAACCCGCCACCGGCTCCTGGACCGAAACCTGTGGCTGCCCCTGGGCACAACCGCACACAAGCAGGGAAAGGTCGCTGGTGAAAACGCGGCCGGCAAAACAAGCCAATTTGCCGGATCCCTGGGCACCCAGTGCGTCAAAATTTTCAGCCTGGTGGCCGCCCGCACCGGACTCAAACAAAGCGAGGCCGAAGCCGAAGGGTTTTCGCCTTTAAGCGCGGATATCCGAGTTCCGGATCACAAGGCCTATTACCCTGGCGCAAAGGACCTCTGCATCCGCATCACGGGCGACGCTGAAACAGGCAAACTTCTGGGCACACAGATTGTGGGCGCCCATGGCACGGAAGTATCCAAGCGCATCGATATATTTGCAGCCGCCCTCCACCATTTCATGGATGTAAACGAAATCTGCGACCTGGATCTCAGCTACACTCCGCCCCTGTCGAGCCCCTGGGACCCGGTGCAGATGGCAGCGGCCGGATGGGAACAAAATGCGCGCCGGAAATAGCCAACCCACAGCTTGACAGAAGCCCCTGATCGATCTACGCTTATTTTTTGATGGCGCCGTAAAAAGGCCCGAATCGGATATAACCACTAATCAATAAACAAATAACTTATTGATTTTACTTAACACTTAATCACTTAAAACTTAACACTGCCTGTAAAAAAGACTTTTTACTGGCTCATCAATTTTCTTCAGGAAAAACCATGGACAATTTTGCCGAAAAAATGGCCGACATCCTCAACTGCGGGGCCCTGAACCTGGCCATGGCCATTGGATACAAAAACCGGATTTTTGACACCCTCGAAAACATGGGCACACCGGCCACCGCAGCGGAAATCGCCGCCGCCTCCGGACTCAATGAGCGTTACCTCAAAGAATGGCTGGCCATCATGGTCACCGGGGAAATCATAACACCCGGAAAAAACGAAAAACATGAAAACACCTATTACCTGCCCCCGGAGCACGCGAGTTTTCTGACCCGAAAATCCGGTAATAACAACCTCGGGGTCTACACCCAGGAAATCCCCCTGCTCACATCATGTGCAATGGAATCGGTCGTTCGCGGGTTTCAGACCGGCGAAGGCATTGCCTTTTCCCAATACCCGGATTTTCAGCAATTCATGAGCCAGCTCGCTGATGCCAAGCACGAACAGGTCCTGCTCAGCGAATTTCTGCCCTCTGTTGAAAACGGAAAACTGGTGGAAAGGCTCAAATCCGGCATCCGGGTGTGTGATATGGGCTGCGGCCACGGGGTTGCCTTAAACCTTATGGCCGAAGCATTTCCCAAAAGCGAGTTTACGGGCATTGACAACCATGAACCCGCCCTGGAGACAGCGCGCAAAAACGCTGAAAAAAAAGGACTTTCAAACCTTGTCTACAAAAACCGGGATGCAGCCAAAATCACCGGAGATCCGGAGTTTGACAAATGCTTTGACTATATCTGTGCATTTGACGCTATCCACGACCAGAGCCATCCCCTGGAAGCGTTAAAGGGCATCCGCCACATGCTGGCCCCGGGCGGGCTTTTTTCAATGGTGGACATCAAGGCGCAGACAAACCCGGCAGACAACATGGACCATCCCATGGGGCCGTTTTTGTACACCGTAAGCCTGATGCACTGCATGCCCGTGGGGTTAAACCACAACGGCACGGGCCTGGGCATGATGTGGGGCCGGGAGCAGGCAGAAGCCATGCTCGCCCGGGCCGGGTTTGAAGACGTGCGCGTAATGGAAATGGCCCATGACGGGTTTAACCTGCATTATCTCTGCAAGGTCCCGGAAAATGCATCCCTTGATTGACACCCATACGCATCTTTATGACAAAAGCTTTGACGCAGACCGGGAGGCTGTGCTGCAAAGGGCGGCGGCCGCAGGGGTGGAAAAAATCATCACGGTCAGCGAAACCATAGAAGATGCCCGCCGCAACCTGGAACTCGCAGATCACTACCCGGCCCTGCTGCCGGCAGCCGGGCTTTACCCGGCGCACACAGACCCTGAGGCGGCAGCGCAAATGCGCGATTTTATCCGCGCCAACAGGGAAAAACTTGTGGCCATCGGCGAGGTGGGCCTGGATTTCCGGATAGTGGAAGATCATGATCAAAGGCGGGTTCAAAGGGAAATTCTGGAAGCCTTTGTGGACCTGTCTCTGGAAACAGGGCTTGCCTTAAACGTGCATTCCCGGTCTGCCGGCCGCCACGCAGTGGAACTGCTGATTGGCAAAAAGGCAACAAAAGTCCAGCTTCATGCATTTGACGGCAAGTTTGGCGCGGCCCTGCCCGCAGTGGAAGCCGGCTATTTTTTCTCAATTCCGCCCTCGGTTGCCCGCTCCCGCCAGAAACAGAAACTGGTGCGCAACCTGCCGCTTTCCTGCCTGCTTGTTGAAACCGACAGCCCGGTGCTGGGCCCGGACCCGCAAACCCGCAACGAACCGGAAAACGCCCCAATCGCCCTGACCCACATCGCGGAGATCAAAAACATCTCTACCGAGACCGCGGCAGAAGCCATATACGAAAACACCCGCCGCCTTTACGATCCCTGGATTTAGCAATCAGCCGCCCTTACGTGACCTGCCGGACCCCGATGGCATCCAGGGGGCAGGCCTCGATGCAGTCCCAGCAGCCCATGCACATGTCCTGGAAAATCATGGGCGGATAAAAAGCCCCGTCAAGCTGCTTGATGACCTTGTGGGTACAGGCCCCCACAGCAGGGCAGACCCCATTTTCAGGGCTGCATTTTTCCGGCCGGCACAGATCGTAATTCACCATTGCAAACGTTTTTTTTGCCTGAAAACCCATTGTATATATACAAAATCCTTTTTGTTCCGTTTCAGACACCAATCCCCAGCCCGCGGCCCATCCGTCGGACCTCTTCCGTCATCTGGCTTTGCAGTTCCGGCGGCCCCAGCACCCGGGCCCGCCATCCATACTGGAGGATCTTCATCTTGATTTCCGTGAAATCCGCCGCCGGCACCGAAAGCACAAGACCGTCGCCCGTGTCTTCCATAACCTGGTCCCGGTGCCAGACCTGGTTTCTGACAATATCGGCCGCCTCATCCACAAACAGCACCCGCACGTTGTAAACCGGCTCGCCCTTGAAAATGCCGAAAGACCCTTCAAGGTACTGATCCGCGTCCGCATCCCCGGCCGTGCAGGCTTCCGGGCAAACCGCCAGGTTTTTTGCCCTTGCCAGATGAAACATGCGCATGGCCTTGCGCACATGGCAGTAGCCAAGCAAATACCACCGCCCCTGGTAAATCACCAGCCGCAACGGATCAACCTTGCGCGCACCGCCCTGCCCGCGGATTTTCCTGTAATCAAAAACCAACTGACAATCGCCGTGAAACGCCATGAGCACGGACCGGATCACTTCCGGGGCCACATGCTCCACCTCAACGCGCTCATAATGGATCTTATCCGCAAGCTTTTGAGCGTCTGCACAATATAAGGCCCCCAGTTCCTTTTGCAACCGCTGAATTTCCGGATCACCGATCAACCCGGACTCTTTTGCCAACCGGTTGACCAGAGCGAACAAAAACAATGCCGCAGGCGACTTTTCAAGGGGCAGCGCAAACCCCTCCTGTTCATAAAAATACCCCTTTTTCCGCCTGTCATAAACAAGAGGCGCATTCAACCGGTCCCGCAGATACGCAATATCGCGATGCGCCGTGGAAGCAGAGACCTCAAAACGCCCGGCAATCTGACCCGCCCCGGGATAGCCCCCGCCGCTGACCTCCTGATGGAAATAATAGATCCGCTCCATCTGACTCATGCGTTTTTTCCTTCCATTCCAGAGTTTTTTATACTGCAAAACACATTGTCATTATATGCTATGCAAGCTATGGTATTGTCAATTTATACAGTCAGAGGCCTTGCATTCAAAACGCTGTCTTCCAATTAAAAAGATACCATGTTTTGCCTTTACTAAAGTTTCCCGGATTTCATCATGCCGCCAGGCGTAATAGGCTAGTCAAAAATGAATTTACTAGTCTTTTTCGCGGCTCCGGGAAAAGTATTGCAAAA
>NZ_JBSRLA010000105.1:0-5309 GCF_055149105.1 Desulfosalsimonas sp.
GTGATCGGAAAAACCGTGATTACCACGCTTGAGCCGGGAGCGGGGCTCTCCGACGTGGACGAATCCGGACTTCTAATAAACAGGATAAGCGGTATGAATGTTTTGATCCCGGAAAAAAGGAGGAGAGCATGGAAAAAATCGGGCGCAATGATTCCTGTCCTTGTGGGAGAGGGCTGAAATGAGGCGAGTGCAAAAAGTCTTTTGCAGGCGCATGAAGACAGAGTTCAGTAAACAGATGACAGGCAAATCAAAAGGTTATTTGAAAGGGTAATAAGTTGGCCTCAACTATTTGAAATGCTTGGCCAGCATCTGTTCCAGGTCGCCCTTTTGCACCGGCTTGGCCAGGTAATCGTCCATGCCCGCCTCCAGAAACATTTCCCGGTCCCCATCCATGGCGTAAGCAGTCAGGGCGAAGATGGGAATGTCTTGTTTCACCCCCAGGTTTTTGTCTGACCTGATGGTTTTCGTAGCCTCAACACCATCCATGACCGGCATATTAATGTCCATGAGAATACCGTCAAAATCCTGCTGGGCAAGCATGGTCAAGACCTGCTGGCCGTTTTCGGCCAGGGCAACTTCATGTCCGGCCTTTTCCAAAAGCAGTTTCGTGGGCAGCTGGTTGGAAGGATCGTCCTCAGCCAGGAGAATTCGAAGTATGCGTTTGCTTTTGTCCATCTCTGCTGCGGGTACTACGGAAGCTTCCCCAGGCTCTTCAGGCTGCCCAAGGGGTAGGGAGATATAGAAAGTGCTGCCTCCCCCCGGCGCGCTTTTTACGCACATATTTCCATTCATCATCTGCACAAGTCTGCTGACAATGGACAGACCCAGGCCAGCCCCTTGATATTTGCGGGTAAAAGAGTTCTCGGCCTGGACGAAGGGTTTGAACAATTCATCCACCTTTTCGTCCGGCATCCCGATACCAGTATCCGAAACAGTTATGAGCAGACGAAAGTCATTGCCGTGACGGTGCTGGAGGTGCAAGTCTACGCTTATCCGGCCTTTTTCCGTGAATTTCAGGGCATTGCCCACCAGATTGAACAGGATCTGCTGTAGCCTGGCTTCGTCCCCAAGGATAATTTCAGGCAGATTCGGATCCAGGCCGAATAGGAGGGCTACATCCTTGTCCCGGCTGGTGACCATGAACAGCTCATCCACTGAGTCACGCAGTTTTTTTATATTCACTTCTTCTTCCCGGATTTCCATCTGACCGGCTTCAATACGGGATAAATCCAGGATGTCCGACAACAGCCTGGTCAGTCTGTTGGCCGAGACTGTAGCCATATCAACGTATTCTTTTTGCTCCTTTTCCAGGTCGGTGCTCTGCAAAAGCTGCATCATTCCCAGTATGCCGTTGATGGGTGTGCGGATTTCATGGGACATGTTGGCCAGGAATGCGGACTTGGCGTGGTTGGCGGCCTCGGCCTGTACCTTGGCCATGTTCAGGGATTTTTCATACTCTTTTCGTTCTGTAATATCCCTGAACTCGACCACTCGGACCTGCTTTCCTTTGTACGGGATGTTTCTGGCTTCCAGATGCAGTGGGTATTCTTCTCCGTTTTTGCGTATTCCAAAGGCTTCATAAGGTTTTTCATAACCTGCAAGGATATTGGTCATCACCATTTCACGGGACTGTTCAGCTATTAGAAGCAGACCGTCCATTCCGATGAGTTCCTTGTAAGCGTATCCGGTAATACTGGAAAGACCCTGGTTGCATTCCAGTATGATGCCCTTGTCGTGGATGGTGATTCCTCCAAATGAGGCATTGTGCAAGGTCCTGAAACGCTCTTCGCTCTCGCGCAGTGCTTTTTCTGCCTTTTTACGTTGAGTGATGTCTGTGCAAAATCCGATTATATTGTTTTTATCGAGCAGGAGGGAATCAAGCATCACATATACTTTGCTTCCATCGCTATGGAGCAAAGATATCTCCTGGTGCACCTTTTCCCCTTCCAGAAGCTGGGGGAAGGTCTGCAAATCCTTTTCATATTCATCAGGATGCCCGACGTCCTTAACGTTCATTGAGAGGAGTTCATCTTCAGTATATCCTAGAAGTTCTCCGGCTGCAGGATTAACGAACGTATAATCTCCTTTGCTGTTTGCTATAAAGATGGGAGTGGGGGAGTTTGTGACATACGATTCGAACTTTAAGCCTGCCTGTTTGCGCTCGGTAATGTCCCGGGTATTGAATAAAATTCGTTCCGGATTCCCCTTTTCCTCCCGCAATATCGTACCAACGGTTTCAAACCATAAATATTCCCCGTCACTGCGTTTATAACGGTATTCCACCTTGTGGTTTTCACCGGACTGCAAAAAATGCGTGAATTCTTTAGCGACAATATCAATATCTTCGGGATGCACAAAGTCCATCACATTTTTCCCGATCAAATAATCCCGCTCATAGCCCAGTATTTCATGCGATTTGCCAACGAGCGAAAAGTTGCCTTTAAGATCAGTCAGGGCAACCAGATCAAAATTGCTGTCAAAAATCCTTTCCAGAAGATCGTTTTTTTCTTGTAAAACTTTTTCTGTCTGTTTGCGCCTTTCAATATCCCGGGCAAGCTTGATTTTGCTGTAGCTTAGCGAAGAGATCATCCCGGCGAGCCTGGCATAAAACATCATGGCCGCTTCCACCGTTTCCCGTTTCAAGCGTGGAACACGGTCAAGGGCCGCCAGGTATTCTTTCTCATCAAAGCCATATTGCCGGGCCTGTTTTCTAAACATCTCGTAATCCACATGTTCATCCTGATAAAAAAACTGGCCTATATAAATATTGCCGAGATGTTTTCCTCCGATTTCAATAGGGCTGACCATATCCCACATATTGTTCTTGCACCGGTATGCCTTGAAAGTTCCCGCCGGCACGCCGCTGGCAAGGGCCAGATCGCTTTCCCTGCAATTTTTCGCGGTATCTGGATGTACACGATGAAATTTTGCGCAGATATCCGTCCATGCAGAGCCGACCAGTACGTTTCCATGGATATCAAGTATTGCACCACCTACGTTCGTGGCTTTGAATAAATCCTCCATTATGGTTTGCAGCTCATTGGTATCAAGGATATCAGCCAGATCGAGTGTCTCGATGCCCCCTTCAGGTTCAAGTATGGCCTGGAGTTTGTTTTTGATGGTTGCTTTGCTCTCGCGCAGCGCCTTCCGGGCGGCGCGTTCTTTGATCTGGTCGCGGAACACCAGCACCACACCGGTGATTTCGCCGGAATCATTACGGATCGGCGCTCCACTGTCGGCAATCGGGATTTCCCGTCCATCCTTGGAAATGAGCAGTGTATGGTTGGCGAGTCCGACAATTTGACCGCTTTTGAGAACATTGGTGACCGGGCTTTCGACCGGCTGCCGGGTGTGTTCGTTGAGGATCCAAAAGACGCTTTCCAGCGCCTGTCCAGTCGCCTCCTTTTCGCTCCAGCCGGTCAGCGATTCCGCCACCGGATTCATGGAGGTGATGCGGCCATTTATATCGGTGGAAATCACGGCATCGCCGATGGAATGAAAAGTGGTGCGCAGCGTTTCTTCGCTTTTCCGCAACGCCTCCTCGGCCTGTTTTGTTTCAATCATGGATCCGATGATCCGGGCTGTGGAATGCAGCCGTTTTTGGGCCAGCTCAATGATAAATTGCGGCCGGGACTCGTAGGCACGGGCCTCGCCAAGCAGATCCTTGTAATCGAGATTGTAGGTCTCAGCCAGCTTTCGCAGCTTTTGCGGATCTTTTGGCGGATCGCCGTATCCAAAGTTGATCGCCCCCACGACGTTTCCGTGCGCGAGGATCGGAACCGCGTACATTCGAATGCCGCCATGGCATGCGATGTCCACGGGTGTATTTTCAATAATTGCCCGTTTGGCGCAATCCGTCCAGCAGGATTCATGGCATAACCATTGGCCGGAGTTCAGCGCTTCGGCGTTATCCGTGCTATCGCAAAGCCGGCGCGAGGCGCTGTCCAGCAACCGGCACCACCCCGAGGAAAAAATACCAAAGGCATAATCGCCGTTAACCTCGTAGATGGCCGAGGAGGTCCCGAGCAATTCCAGATAATCATGGGCAAAATTTTCCAGACGTTCGCGACCGATAGATTTTAAGATAATCCCGTCCCGATTCAATTCGGTCAGGTCGCCATATCCCTGGTCATGCCTCTCTGCTTGGGCTTTAATATTTGAAAGCGGATTTTTGGATTCGGACATGGATGTATCCTCGTGGCTACGTTTTTATTTTCAGCCCGGTTTTTTGTGGCGGATCGGCGAACATCAGACGAGCTGTTTCCCGGCGTCGCTGGATTTGATTAATCTTGGAGGCTGAGGGGATCTTCCCCTTGATCTGCCCACAGAGCTGCATGTTGAGCGTGGAGGGGGCAAAGTATTTATGGTTTATCTCGTATTAAGGTCGGACAATGATTTTGTCCAGGAAAACCGAATCGGGAAAAGATATGGACATATTCAGGGGCGCCAGAGGATCAGCTGCCGCCCGGAACTTCCTTTTTAAGTATAAGATGGGAATATTGAGCAAGGAAAGCCGATTTTTTCGGCATTGGCTCATTGATATAGCAGGTGCTTAAACAGGCTGGAACCAGGAGCGGCCCGGAGTCAGTGTATGTTCTTGCGGTGTATGACCCGGCCATCATGCTAGAATTGCTGCATAGTTGTTTTTAAATAGCTTGTACTCGGCGTTTAAAACCCACTTTTTATCTTTCCGGGACAATTTTAAGTCCCGGCAGGGGTCCTTTATCAAAGCGGAGCAGGCATTTGTCCTGATCCGCCGCATATGCATTGATATCCTGGCCGGGGCCCGGGAACTTTTTTACCGCACAGGTTTCTGTCCGGTAAAACATGATAACTCCCGGTCCCTGGCGGATTATCAACTGTTTTTCATCTTTTCTATCAGGGACTGAAGTTCTCCGGCCTGCCCGGCCAGTTCATTTATGGCCCGGGTGGACTGCCCCATTGCGTCCGCGGTGTCACCGGCAATGCGGTTTATTTCCTCAATGCTTCGATTAACCTGTTCACTGGTAGAGGACTGCTCCTCCGTGGCCGTAGCGATTGAACTGACCTGATCCGCAAGATCCTGGGACAGTTTGACGATATTTTCCAGGGCCTCTCCGGATTTGTTAACCAGCTCAGTGGCTTCCTCCACCGCCTGGACGGCCTGGTCCATGCCCTGAATATTGTCCTTGGCCCCCTGCTGAATGCTGGTGATAGACTCCCCCACCTCTTTGGTGGCGCTCATGGTCTTTTCAGCCAGTTTGCGCACTTCATCGGCAACAACGGCGAAGCCCCGTCCGGCATCCCCGGCGCGGGCGGCTTCTATGGCG
>NZ_JBSRLA010000106.1:0-5053 GCF_055149105.1 Desulfosalsimonas sp.
AACTTTGCACACAGTCGGCCATGATGCCGGCCCGGGGGTGGTTTGCGAGTCGCATTGAGCGCGCAAGCGGTCAGCAGGGAGCAAACCGCCACCGGGTCGACATCATGCGAAAATTATAGAACCAAGCACTATCAGCAACTTTTTTGATGTTAGAAGTCTGATTTTGGATTTACGGCGCCATCAAATTTAACGCCGGTACAAATCCCAAATGGGACGCAAACGATTTCCGATACGGCCGGTTTCCACGGTTTCCATGAAATCCTCGGCCAGGTGCCGGCCCTGGTCAACCACCTGCTGCCAGCAGTCCATGCGCTGTTGATCTTTTCCGGCAAAGGTATAAAAATCGCTTCTGTCGGCAATCTTTCCCATGGGCAGGCGGCTGACAAAATCCGCAGACGGGGCGACCATCAACACATTGTCCATGCGGGAAAAATCCGGCCTGCGCCAGAACACCTGCTTGTCCAGCCACCCGGGCACAAGTTTTTCGGCATAATGGGGAAACAAAACGATTCCTTCACCCCCCGGCTGAAGATCAATATTGAGATGATAATCCAGAATCCCCCCGTCGCGGTACATGCCCGCCGGAGCACCGGGAATGTTTTTTATTCCGGACATGAGCATGGGAATGGAACCCGAGGCCATCAGGGCCGCCTTGAGATTGTTTTTGTCCAGAGCCACCCGCTGGATGGGAAATCCGTTCATGCTGTAAAAGGGCGGGCGCTGACGGGAATCATAAAACAGGGTCCGCTCGAAAAACAATCCCAGCCCCCTGCGGGATACGGCATTGACCGCAGCCGCAAGCCCCAGTCCCGGTATCAGCCGGGATTTGCGATCCGTGCCGGTCATCTTCCGGCACCGCACCGCCAGGATACTGAGCCGGAATGCGGGATTGGACAGAATCTGCTCCGGGCCGTCCCGGTCCAGCAATTCGTCCAGGATGCGTTCGAGTTCCGCATCAATGATTTCCGGCGGCGGGTTGTCCGGGTAAGCCTGCTGCATGTAGGCTTTTTCAAACCGTGCAATGGCCTCCACGGGATCTTTCTGGCAGCCGGCGGCAAAGCGCCAGGCCCCGATGGAGGCGCCCAAAAGAAAAAGCGGGGCTTTGCGGGCGGCCAGCCAGTTGCCGAATATGGCCCGATCCAGCCGGTTTAACACCAGCCACTTGGGTCCGCCCGCAGCGCCGGCCATGACCTGCACATCGTCGGCAGACAGACCGTGGCGACGGATCTTTTCATATGCTTTTTTTCCGGCCCAGAAAGTCAGGGGCTGTTTTTTCATTTTATTTGCTTTCAGTTCGGTCATACATGGTGCAAACCCGGTTCTTACCGCGCTTTTTGGCTTCATCCAGGGCGAGATCCCCCATGCGCATCAGCTCGTTTAAATCCGTGTAAGCATCCTGCCTGGCCGCAACCCCGATGCTGACCGTCAAATCCGGGCTCATGCCAAAGTTCTGCATCCGGATACCGGCCACGGCCCGGCGCAGGCGTTCGGCCGCAGCACAGGCCGCTTCCAGGTTCGTGCGGGGAAGAATAACCGCAAACTCTTCGCCGCCCATACGCCCGGCCAGATCATCTTCCCGGATGGTGTTGCGAATCTCATCGGCCACCGTCTTTAACACCAGGTCCCCGGTTTCGTGGCCCAGTGCATCATTGACGCCCTTGAAATGGTCCACATCAATAATCAAAAGCGAAACCGGTGTGCCGTAGCGCCCGGCCTGTGCCACATCACGCTGGGCCTGGCGGAGAAAGGCCCGGCGGTTGGAAATTCCTGTCAAGTCATCGGCGGTTGCCAGTTTATCGAGCTGCCCCTGAAAACGGTTGATCACCAGGGCATTGATCACAAGCACCAGAGCCGTCACCAGCAGACTGATCAACAGGTTCCGGTAAAGGCGGTATCTCAGGGTCCGGACTGTGGTATCCGTGTTTTGTCCAGCCGGCGCTTGCCGGGGGCTGTCAATGGTGATTCTGGCCGAAGACGCACGGGCCGCACTGTTTTCCAGGCATGCCTTGCTGGTATAATAGCCCGACAGGCAAACAAATAAAAACCCCGCCAAAAGAATCAGGCCGAGGAAACTGTTGAGTCTGATTTTAATGCTTAGATGCGGCAATGCCTGCTCCGTTGTATTTCAAGTAAACAATCCCGGGTATCCGACCTCTATCGCATCCGGCTTCACACAAGACCTTTGAGATAATTTTGCCGCTTTTCCTCCGGAAATTTTTCAATGGCATACCGCAGCATGGTACGAGGCATTTCCCGGTAATGAGATTTTAAAAATGTTTCTTCCACGGCCATGTCCCGTTTTCCGATTTCCCGCAGCATCCAGCCCACAGCCTTTTGAATCAGGTCCTCTTTGTCGTTGACAAGGATTTCGGCGATTGCCAGGGTATCGGTGAAATCATTTTCCCGGATATAGGGCCAGGTGGCAATCATGGATATGCGCCGCTCCCACAGCAGATCCGAGGCCGCCAGTTCATAAAGGGGCCAGCGGCTGCGTTCCCGCAGATATGCCCCGGGTATCTGTCCGGCCGAAGCATCCACAAGGTCCCAGCTGTTGATGTGTTCCGTGTGTGCCATGTAAAGATTGTAAATGGCGGTACGGTCCTCAGGGGAACCCTTGGCAAACTGCCGGATCAAAATCAACAGCGCCAGCATCCGGGCCTCATGATACGGAGTGCGCAACAGACGGCCCGCATCGTGAATATGAATGGTGCGATGTTTTCCGGCAATTTTACGCAGTTCAGGCACCCGGATTCCCAGAAACCGGTCCTGCTCACCGTATTGGCCCCTTGCCGTCTTGAAAAACCGCTGAAGCCCTGCAGCGGCTTCCGGGTCTGCAAGGGCATGCAACTCCGCCATCAAGGCAGACGCATCTGCGGGTTGGTCACTCATGATCAAACACTTTCGGCTGCGGTTTGTTTCAAGTTTCCTGCATACCTTTTTCCGCCCAAAAAATCAACCGGTTGTTGATCTCCCCGGCAAAATTATTGGCTTTTGCTAAAAATACTTGACATCCGAAACCAGGGTCCCCTATTTTGAGCATAGTCCCAGTTAAAAAAATTTTTTTTCAGCAACCATTTTATGAGGCCCTGGTAAGAAGGACCAAAAAGGAGGCTTTGCGGATATGGCAGACGAACCCATCAAACTTGGCGGCGCCAAGAAAAGCATCTTCATGGACAAGGTCAAGCAGATCCTGCCCGAGGAGGGCAACCTGGATCTGTGCCTGACCTGCGGTGCATGCGCTTCAGGATGCCCGGCCACCGGTCTGGAAGGACTTGATCCCAGAAAGTTTCTCCGCATGGCGGCACTGGGCATGGACGAGGAGATCAAAAGCACGCCGTGGGTATGGATGTGCACCATGTGTCAGCGGTGCATCTACGTATGCCCCATGAAAATCAACATCCCCCAGCTCGTTTTTCATGCGCGGGCAAGCTGGCCAAGGGACCAGCGGCCCAAGGGAATTCTGGGCTCCTGCGACCTGGCCCTGAAGGTGGATACCTGCAGTGCCATGGGCGCAACAGGAGAGGACTTCGAATTTGTGGTCGAGGACGTGCTCGAGGAGTACAAGGAAGCCCAGCCGGAATTTGGCGACATGGAAGCGCCCATTGACAAGCAGGGTGCGGAATTCTTCTTAAACCAGAACTCCCGGGAACCGGTCACCGAACCCGACGAGATGGTCCCCCTCTGGAAGATCCTCCACCTTGTGGGTGCCAGCTGGACCTACGGCTCAAAGGGCTGGGGCGGGGAGAACTACTGCATGTTTCTGGCCGATGATGACGCATGGAAGCACATCATCCAGACATCCACGGACAAGGCCCATGAACTGGGGTGCAAGACGTTTCTCAATACCGAATGAGGGCACGTCACATTCGCAGTCCGGGCCGGACTGCAAAAATTCAACATCGAGCACCGGTTTGAAGTCAAAAACATCTACGAATACTATGCCAAATGGATTCGCGAGGGCAAGCTCAAGGTCAATTCAGACTGGAACAAGGACCTGAAGGTCAAGTTCACCGTACAGGATCCCTGTCAGATCGTTCGCAAAAGTTACGGTGATGCCATTGCCGATGATCTGCGCTACGTTGTCAAAGCCTGCGTTGGAGAGGAAAACGTCATTGATATGACCCCCAACCATTCCAACAACTTCTGCTGCGGGGGCGGGGGCGGCTTTCTCCAGTCGGGATACAAGGACGAACGCCTGGAATTCGGAAAGATCAAGGACGACCAGATCCAGGCCACCAAGGCGGACTACTGCATTGCCGGCTGCCATAATTGCCATGCCCAGATCCATGAGCTGAGCGAACATTACGGCGGCCATTACGGCGTGGTCCATCTCTGGACCATTATCTGTCTGTCGCTGGGGATTCTCGGACCCAATGAAAGAACCTATCTCAACGATGATCTAAAAGAGGTCAACGTGTTTCACCCGGAGACAGCCATGATGTAGGGGCCCGCATTGAACAAAAAGGGGCAATGAAATGAACGACAAAACACTGCCCGGCATAGAGGAACTGCGGCGGCGGCGGAAACAGGCCCTGGAAAAAACAGAGAAAGCCGTATCCGCCCGCCCCGAGCAGTACCGGCAGATCAAGCGCCTGGTCGAAGATGTCCTGGCCCGGCCGGTGGAAATTTCCGAATACTACCGGATTGCCATGGATCTGAGCCGGTTGCTGGAGCAGTTAAACGCCTCGTCTCCCGGGTCCTTGTTTGCCTATTACCATGAAAACATTGCCCCGGAACGCAAAGGCGATGTCCGTTATTTCAAAATGATGTGCATGGACCTGAGAAACCAGATTCATCATCTGGATCAGTTTCGCCGGAGCCGGCACAATATCCGGATTGTGCAGTGATCTTTGACGGTTCCGTAAAAAGCTTTTTACCGCCTCTGCTGTTATTGGAAGGAAGCCCTGCGTCCGCATGGTTAAAAGCTTTGATTTTATTTTTTTGAACCTTGAACCTTGATGCAGTCGTAAAAAGTCCTAAAACTGGTATAATCGCCAACCAATAAAAAAATAACTTTTTGATTTTACTTAACACTTAATCACTTAAAACTTAA